>PIVW01000267.1 GCA_003353825.1 Chloroflexota bacterium | reverse complement strand
GATTCCGGCACAGTTACTAACGAACGGCTATTGATGTCGCCCTACTGCATATGGGCGTCAATAACTGGTACCTACAATATATAGTACCTGATGGTCTAGAGAAATGTGCCATTGTCAAACTAGGCGCTTGACACAACCAGCCACTAGGTGTGGGGGAATCATCAACGGAAATTCGTGATCGTCACGCGAAGTCCCAAAGAGCCTACTACAATCAAGCCGGGCTCGGCGCGAGCGGTCGCTGCCTGCCATTTCCGGAAGATTGTGCGGGCTGCCCTTCCCGGCGGAATTGGCTCATGTATAGATCGTAGTAGAAGCCCTTATTGGCGAGCAATTCCTTGTGTCTGCCGCGTTCGATGATCTCTCCCTGGTCGAGAACCAGTACCTGGCTGGCATTACGAATGGTGCTGAGGCGGTGGGCGATGACAAAACTAGTGCGGCCGGCCATGATCGATTCCAGCGCGGCCTGAATCTGGCGTTCGGTGCGGGTGTCCACGCTACTGGTGGCCTCATCAAGGATGAGAATGCGTGGGTCTGAGAGCGCCGCTCTGGCAATAGCCAAGAGTTGTCGTTGCCCCTGGCTGAGTCCAGCTCCACGTTCGCCCAACACGGTCTCATAGCCATCCGGGAGCCGCTCGATAAAGTCATCAGCGCGGGCTAGCTTGGCTGCTTCGATCACCGCCTCGTCGCTAGCGTCGGGCATGCCGAAGCGAATGTTGTTCATGACCGTATCGCTAAAGAGGAAGGTGTCTTGTAGGACAATGCCCATTTGCTCGCGCAAGCTGTTCATCTTTACATCACGCACATCCAGGCCGTCGATCTTCACTGATCCCCCTGTGACATCGTAGAAACGGGGGATGAGATTGATGATAGTGGTTTTTCCAGCGCCGGTGGGGCCGACGATGGCGATCATCTCGCCCACTTCCGCTTTCAAATTGACGCCTCTAAGCACAGGTTCATCGGGATTATAGGCCGCATTGACATTCACGAACTCGATATCACCCTTGATGACAGGCATCGATTGGGCGTCGGGTTTGTCGATGATCTCGGGTTGTTCATCCAACAGGCCAAAGATACGCTCGGCTCCGGCAATGGCACTCTGGATATTGGTCCAGAGAACACTGATCTGGCGAATGGGTTGGTTGAATCGTTGAGCGTATCCCAAGAAAGTGACGATCAACCCCAATGATACCGCGACGCCGCCGAGTGTGGCGCCATTGAGCATAAGGATGCCGCCCACCCCCACGACCACGGCGATGGCAACATATCCTAATGCTTCGAGGGTCGGCGCTAAGGCCGAGGTGTAGGTTACGGCCCTGATGTTGGCATCACGGTTTGCTGCATTACTCTCACGGAAATTCTCGATATTGATATTTTCGCGGCTAAATGCCTGCACTTCGCGCACCGCCGAAATGCTCTCCTGCAATTCCGCATTGACATTGCCGATTTCCAAACGGGTCACACGGAAGGCTTTACGCGCCTGGGCGCTGAACCACAGGGTAGCAATCGCCATAAAAGGGATGATGGCAAAACTGATCAGCGCATAGGCCCAGTTCAACGTCAGCATTTTTATAATCATCCACACCAGCAAAACAGCACCGCTGAGCACTTGTACCAGGGCAAAGCCCAGCGCTTGCTGTAATGTATCGGTATCATTGGTGATGCGGCTCATGACATCACCCGTCTCGTGCTCGGAGTAATATCCCAGCGAAAGTTCATGGATACTTTCAAAGATCTCGGCCCGCATCGTGCGCAACACATGCTGTCCAGTCCAATTCATCAAATAGAATGAGAGACCACCGGTGATCGATCCGATAAGATAAAGCCCGACAATGATGAGTACGATGACGCCCAAACCACGGATATAATCGGCTGCGCTCGCATTGGCCGGCAAATCCCCAAACCAGCAATTGGCGGCTGCAGCGCCGTTCGAGCCCATTTGCTCAGACATCTGCGAATCAGGCGCGGCCGTGGTGGCGATGATAGCCGGGCTGACATAACAGTCGACGGCCTGTCCTACCAGTTCGGGTGCTCTCACCTGAGCCCAAGTTCCTAGACCGAGCACCAGGACAATGCCTAGCAATGCTAGCATATAGGGTTTGAAGTATCCCCCTAGTCGGGCCAACGTGACGCCTACTCGTGTGGGTTTACTAGTTTCAGTTTGGAAAACGCGATCACCAAACATAGTTGTCTCCTTGCAATAACAGCCGTTTGTAGGTTTTTACTCAGTCTACTACGTCGGACTCAGGGGCATCTGAGAGCGCGACATCTTCCACCAACTGACTGTGATAGATTTCAGCGTATTCGGGGCTGTTTTCCAACAGATCTTCATGTCGTCCTTGGGCGACAATAGTGCCCTTGTCAAGGACGAGGATCTGGTCGGCGTTAAGTACGGTGCTAATGCGTTGGGCAATGACGAAGCTGGTTCGACCTTCCATCAGCTTGTCCAATGCCTGTTGGATCTGGTACTCGGTATTCAGATCCACGCTGCTGGTCGAGTCGTCCAGGATGAGGATCTGAGGGTCGAGCAAGAGGGCGCGGGCGATAGCAATGCGTTGCTTCTGGCCGCCACTCAATGTCGCCCCTCGCTCACCCACCGGCGTCTCGTAACCATCTGGGAAACTCATAATGAATTCATGCGCCGCCGCCGCTTCTGCAGCCGCAGTGATCTCATCTTGGGTCGCTTCAGGCCGGCCAAAGGCGATGTTGTCGCGAATGGCGCCACCGAAAAGTGTGGTCTCCTGCAACACAATACCGATCTGATTTCGTAATGACTCTAGCGTGATATCACGTACGTCATAACCATCGAGCTTTACTGCGCCTTCGCTTGCGTCGTAAAAGCGAGGGATGAGGTTGATAACTGTGGTTTTGCCACTGCCGGTCGCCCCCAACAGAGCCACCGTGTGGCCCGGCTCGGCCTCGATGTTGATATTGGAGAGCACCGGTTCGCCACTTTTGTAGTAACGGAAGGTAACATCATCGAATGTCACCTTCCCTTGTATGGGGGGGAGCGTCGCCGCATCAGGCTTGTTGGTTACCTGATTTTCAGCGTCCAGGATATTGAAAATGCGATTGCCGCTGGCACTGGCCTGACTCATCTGGCTGATGATGAAGCCTAACTGGCCGATGGGGAAGAATACGTAAACCAGATAAAGGCTGAATTTCTGCCATTCGCCGAAGGTGAGTTCACCATTGATCAGTTCCACACCCCCAAAGTACAGGATAGCGGCTTGTCCCAGATTAGCGATGAGAAAGACGAACGGAAATAAGAAACTGAAGATCTTGCTAACCCGGATCTGCTGATTCATCAGATCTTCGGCGGAGGAGTCAAAACGTTTTTGTTCTTGTGGTTCGCGGGCGAAGGCTTTGACGACCTTGATTCCGGCCAGATTCTCCTGCAAGATGGTGTTGAGGGCAGACAACCGGCGCTGTATTTCCGAAAAAAGTGGCTGGCTGATGGCGCCGAAGAGCATAAACAGGAGCAGAGCCAGAGGTAGCACCGGCAGGATGATCAACGTAAGCTTCAGATTGGTAATCGCCAGGATGAGCATGGTGCCTGTGAGCATGAGTATGGCTTGTACGGCCAGAAGTAATCCTTGCCCGATAAAAAGTCGCACTTTTTCGACATCATCGGTGGCCCGAATCATCAGTTGGCCTGTCTGGTTCTGATCATGATAGCTGAAGGAGAGCCGTTGAATTTTGGCGAAGAGATCGTTACGCATGTCAAAGGCGACATGCTGACTGCTCAGTTCCGACATGTAAGTCTGACCAAAAGAGAACAGACCACGGATTAGGGCGAAGAAGAGGATGAGCAGGCTGGCCATGAGAATGGCTCGTATCGCATCGTTTGCGTAGAGATCGAACTGGTCCGCCGACCATCCCAACTGAATCAGGGCAGCACTCTGAAATTGTTCGGGAAGCTGTGAAATCTGTTGGGCGAGCATGCCGTTTGTGACCGCATCCAGCACGCGCTGTACCATTTGCGGCACCATAAGCTGGGCGGCAACGCTGGTGATCACAAAAAAGTATGCAATGAAAGCGGTCTTTTTATGGTGGCTGAGGTATCGGATCGCTCTGCCTAATGGTTTTAGCCCCGGGCCGCTGCGGTCACGACTATGTCTGCGACCGAATCGGCGGGGTGAGGCTGCTGTACTTTGCAAAATAGTGGCTCCTTAATCCATGTAAGCAGATGTAGTTTGTAATGGAATGAACGTAGTGTAGACTAGATGCTGGTAGAACAGTAGATCAGGGAGGAGTCGCCGATGCCAATCGTTCTGCCAAATTGTGGATAAGACCATGCCAGCAAGAGGTGAGGAAATTATTAATAGTGAATGGTCAATAATTAACTGTTAACGAGTGGATTTCAGGCAAATCACCATGATTTATCATAGAGCTATGTTGCTTATTCAGCAGGGCTTTGAGCTGGTCGTGCTCGGTCGAGGTCAGGTCCGAAGCAAGCCAGTTGAGATAGCCAATATGGCGGGGTGTGGAGTGCAGTATGAGTTCCATCCCTCTGTCTGAAATGCGGATATCGAATCTCCGCCGGTCGTTGGCGGCCAGAGAACGCAGTTTCAAGTCTTGCTCCCCAAGGTGATAAGGTGGCAGGGTGACATGGGCTAGCGAACGAACATACTTCAGATACGAGACCGAACGACCACGCGACTACGCGACCACGCGACCACGCCACAAAAGTATCTCAAACATCGTCCCCTCCCCCACCGTACTCTGAACCCGGATTTCGCCGCCATGAGCCAGGATCAATTGTTGGGCAATGGCAAGGCCCAGGCCGCTATGTGCATCCGCTGTGTGCGAACGCGCTGGGTCTGCACGCCAGAAGCGGTCGAAGATGTGAGGCAACTGTTCAGGCAGGATGTCCTCACCGGTATCGGAAACCCAAAGATGCACCGACTCGGCAGATCGTCCGGCCCGTAGAGTGATAGCGCCATGTTCAGAAGTGTGGCGAATGGCGTTTGCGACAAGATTGGTAAGCACCTGGTTCAACCGACCATAATCTCCCATAATAACCAATGGAGAATCGGTTTTCGTCTGGTATCGTTCTTCGTCATCGTATTGCACCTGCAGAAGGATTCCTGCCACTTCGGCCTGTCCACTGAAACTGGTCTGCACATCCAGCAGTAACTCCCAGATATCTATCTGTTCCCAGGCCATGGGTAGTTGCCCGGCCTCGGCCAGCGAGAGGGTTTGCAGATCTTCGACAAGACGAGAAAGGGCGCGAGTTTCGTCCAACGTTGCCTGGATATGCTCGCCATCCTCCACATAAACACCATCCAAAATACCTTCGAGGTTCCCTTGAATGATGTGCAGGGGGTGCGTAATTCATGTGCCACATCAGCCGTGAGTGTTCGCCGCCGTTCATCTGCCAGCGCTAATTCTTCGACCATGTGATTGAAGGATCGAGGAAACCGTCTGATATCTCCGGGCCCTTGTTCCTCGACTCTCACGTTAAGATCACCATCTGCGACTTGATCGGCTGCTGCCATCAGTTCGGCCAAGGGTCTGGCAAAGCCACGAAACGCCCAGGTTGCCAGCGCAACCGCCAGCAGTGGCAAGGTGTTAGCGCCAGACCGCAACCTGCAAACCAGACCAACAAAGCAGTCGAACCATCAGCGCCCGCGAGGTTTGCCAGCAGGAAGGCGGCCGCGGCCATGCCTCCCAGCACGAGAATGAGAAGGATGCCGAAAACAGTGGCGAAACGCAGGAACCAAACCCCCTGCCGGCGGCGCTTCCACCGGGGCCAATGAGAGGGATGACTACCACTGGATCCTTCGCCCCAACGCCAGTCTCGGGGCCGGTGCTGATGACGTTGTTCAAACCCTCGCCTTCTCATGAATCCACCTCATCGGTAAAACGATAACCTATGCCGTAAACGGTGATCACGTAGCGCGGTTCTGTCGGATCGGCTTCCAACTTGCGGCGCAGGTTTTTGATGTGGGCGTCAATGCTGCGGTCGAAACCATCATAAGAAACTCCGTGTAAGCGATCCAGTAACTGCGCCCGCGAAAAAGTCTGGCCCGGATGTTGCACCAAGGTCGCCAGAAGATCGAATTCTGTATGCGTCAGATGGATAAGTTCGCCAGCGCGTTTAACTCGATGCCCAAAAAGGTCCAATTCGAGATCGGCGGCGCCCAGGACACCCGGCTGTCGCAGTTCACCTTGCACTCGGCGTAGTACCGCTCGCACCCTGGCAACCAATTCGCGTGGTGAAAAGGGCTTGGTGATGTAGTCGTCAGCGCCCAATTCCAGGCCGATGAGCCGGTCGGTTTCATCTACCCTGGCCGTGAGCATGATAATGGGGACATCCGATTCTCTGCGCAGGGTTCGACATACATCCAGGCCATTCATTCCGGGTAGGTTAAGGTCGAGAACTATCAGATCGGGATGTTCGTGGCGAGCTTGGATCAGTGCCAATTGGCCGTCAGATGCCGTCACTACGCGAAAATCGCTACGTTCCAGATAATCCTGTGCCTGCTTGATGATTTTAGGTTCGTCATCTACGATTAGAATGGTGCCGTTCATATTATGCCCTGGTGGCGGTGTTCGGGTCGCGGCCTGAACGGGTGTAAAGGTGAGTATACAGCTTCTAAGCGTTCATCTCATTATGTCATTGCGAACGAAGTGAAGCAATCTCCAAGTCACCTGAATGAATACAAGAAGGTACACGAGATCCTTCACAGTCGTCCAGATCCCGTCCCGAGCGTTGACCGAAGGTCGTGAGCCGAAGGGATGGCGGTTGAGATCTTGTTTTCTACCTTGCTGGTGTGGTGCCCCAGGCGATTTGAGCCAAAGATTTGAGTGAAATCACCCCGGTCGATACAGGGCGACGCCGGCGGGAATCTGACCGGAGTCATCGTTCCCACCAGTGTCCTCTTTCAATACAACCGAAGGTATGGACTTAGGACAGATTAACCCACGGAAATGCTTTCTCAGATGACGGTAGCCTTCCTTAAGGTATTGAATTCTCAATCCTAAGTATCGGGTAGTCGCTCGTATGGATCAGCGCTTACCCGGCCCTGGGATCAGTACCTATGCCTCGCTTCCAGTAGTATCAGTTCGGTGTGTCCTAGCAGTTTGTCGGAAAAGTCAGGGTTGATCAAAGAAGGAAGAGATCGGGTAAAGTAGAGCTATGACTAGAAAATTCAAGACCGCTGATTACGAAAAAACGCTAGACTTGCAGATCAGCCTGGAGAGGCATTGCCTGAGGATCATCTGGTGCGCTTCATCGTGGATATCATATCCGAGCTAGACTTGAGTTCGATATACAGAGAATACGCCGAGCTAGGGGCACCGGCCTATGCGCCCGAGATGCTGTTAGGATTGCTGTTTTATGGGTATGCGACGGGTGTGTTCAGTTCCCGAAAGCTAGAACGGGCCACGTATGAAGTGATTCCATTTCGTTTCATAGCGGGTGATATGCATCCCGACCATGCCACGATAGCGTTGTTCCGCAAGCAGTTTCTATCCAAGTTGAAGGAGTTGTTTGTGCAGATCCTGTTGATTGCGCAAGCGATGGATTATTTGCAGTTAGGCAATGTCAGTGTGGATGGGAGTAAGATCCATGCCGATGCCTCCAAGAGCAAGGCGGTGAGCTACAAACGGCTCTTGGCCATCGAATCTTTTCTGCAGAAGGAAGTAGAAGAATTGTTTGCTTTGGCCGAAGCTGCAGATGGTGGAGAGTTGCCGGTTGCAATGAACGTTGAGGATGAGATAGAGCGCCGTCAACAGCGACTGGCTCAGTTGGCTGAAGCGAAAAAGGTTCTGGAAGCTCGTGCCCAGGCCCGTATTGAAGTAGAACAGGCAGAATACGAGGCCAAAGTGCGGGAACGGGAAGAAAAAGCGGCGAAAAAGTTCTCGAATATGTTGCCCTATTCATCAAGGGCATTTATGAGGCTTGGGGCGACCCGACCCTAGACTTGGTGGAGAAGTTCTCGGAAGAACTGGCGCGATTGAAAGAATTGTGCGTGCAACATCGAGATCACCAACACGATAAAACCAGAAAACTGGCGTGAGAATTTCTCAACGATTGGGATGCCATTTGGAACGTGTTAGCTTATCCACAAATGC
>PIVW01000821.1 GCA_003353825.1 Chloroflexota bacterium | reverse complement strand
GAACTGCCTCAGACCCTATCACCTTGGGCAATGACACTACCATTGGAAACAGTATTGCTGGCACTTCACTCTCTGCCTTTGAAGGCATGATGGACGACATCAGGTGGTTTAACAAGTCGCTAACCCAGCCAGAGATCACCCACCTAGCCTCCCAGCGTGGAATTGAAGGTCCGGCACCTGTGGGTCTGGGCGATGAGCAACTCTGGTTGTGTCCTAGCCTCAATGACAGTGCTAATGACATCTCAGGGTCGGGTAATGACGGTACGTACAATGGTGGTATGGGGACAATTGCTGACGTATCGAATGGCGGTAGTCGATGTTACGACTTTGATGGGGTGGATGATTATATCGACATGCCATCGTGCGGCATAACTGTCCCTACATCTGCGTACAGCGTTTCTGTGTGGGTCAAGCCATCTGTCACCACTTTGTTTCATATTTTCATTGCTGGCACCACAAGTGGTAGCAGGTTTGTAAATCTTGGAAACAACAACGCCAACGGTAAAATTTTATGTGGTCAGTCAAGCGACTGGTTACAGGCTGGATCTTACGACCTAAACCAGTGGCAGTGCGTTACGTACACATACGATGGAGCGACAGTCGCCCTTTACAAGAACGGCGTCTTTGTTTCATCAAGAACAGATTTGCCAGTGAACTTCGCAGAGCAACTCGTGCGAATGGGTGCAGACGCGAGTGGTAGCAACCTTCTCGGCGGAATGACTGACGACCTTCGAGTTTATGACCGTGCCCTCACCCAAGCAGAGATCACCCACCTTGCCTCCCAGCGTGGAGTTGAAGGTCCACCACCTGTGGGCTTAGGCGATGAGCAGTTGTGGCTCTGTCCTTCACTCAATGACAGTGCCAATGACATCTCAGGGTCGGGTAATAATGGGACATATCAAGGTGGTATGGGGACTGTTGCTGACACGTCGAATGGTGGATCGCTTGCTTATGACTTTGATGGGGTGAATGACAAGATCAGCGTGGCAAATGACGCCTCAATACAAGACCTGCCAGCAGGCGACTACTCGTGCAGCATCTGGATAAAGCCAACTACTTCTGGTGGGTCTGGGCTTGGGGAGTTCTTTAACAAGGGGTACGAAACTGGTGCAGGCTGGGAATTGATGATCAGAGACGTATCTGGAACGACAAATGCAGTCCAGTTCAGTGAACAATTTACATCTTCAACCAACTATGGTTGGACAACAAACAACGCAATAACGCTAAATTCTTGGCAACATGTTTCATACACTTTTGAAGTCGCAACAAAGACCTCTAAGATATATGTCAATGGTGTTCATGTAGCGAACCACACTGACGTGAACGGAAGCGGAACGTACCCAACGGACTCTGCAAACACGCTTTATGTTGGTGCTAGAGCAGACAATTTGCGTTGTTTCGATGGGCTGATTGATGATGCACGAATCTACAACCGCACCCTAACCCAGTCCGAGATCACACACCTTGCCTCCCAGCGTGGTATTGAGGGTCCACCACCAGTGGGTCTTGGTGACGAACAACTTTGGTTATGCCCTAGCCTGAATGACAGTGCTAATGACATTAGCGGCAATGGCAATGATGGCACATATAATGGCGGTATGGGGACTGTCTTGTCTGACGGCAAGTTGGCTTATGACTTTGATGGGACAGATGATTATATAGTAAACTCATCGCTGGACCTGAGAAACTTAACAGCGATGTCTTGGTCTGCATGGGTAAAGGATACGAAGGCAACGGCTGTAATATCAACGATGTTTTCCTTTGGAAAAAATGGCACTTCGTCATATCCTGACGACATTTTTTTCTTTCAAACGAGTTGGTCACTATTTCAAATAAACAGTGGTGCTGATGGCAATGGGCTAGCGGCAGTATCAAAAAATCAATGGCAGCATGTGGCAATCGTGTTCGATGGATCGGGCACAGGAAATTCAGGAAGGATGTTGTACTTTCTGAACGGAGTCGCGGTTGCGATGACATACGACTACACAG
>PIVW01000266.1 GCA_003353825.1 Chloroflexota bacterium | reverse complement strand
AGTGGCGGCCCCACAAGCAACGAGGGCGGCCATCGCTAGAGGCTTTACGCCTCATTCAACGATGGTGTCCTACTCCCAGTTGAAGTGCAGTCCTACCCCTACTCCTTTAAGCGAAAAAAGTAGCACAATCACTACCACTTCACTTGGATATAGCTTGGCTTGCGGATGCTTCTTCACGTCAAGCAGCTTGTCATCAACACGACAAAACAGTTCTATGATAAAATCTTCTGTAGACATCGGGTTCTCCTTGCTGGGTCAGGGGTTGATACCTCCAGTCTAGGAGAGCTCGATGTTAAATTCAAACTAGCACCATTGGTTACATAACGATCAAGTACAATCTCTGGGCCCAAGATCGGGATGCAACACAGATACTAGCGCTGTTGAATCCACAACGCTGCAACGAGCTCCTCTTGTTTATCGCACCCCATACACCTTCCATCGTCGTGTGACCCGTTCCTTGATTTCGTCACTCATCTCGATGGGGATGGGCCAACCGCGCGTGTAACCTTCCTCGGGCAACTTCCTGGTAGCATCGATACCGATTCGACCACCAAAGGCGAAGTTAAGACTGCCATGGTCGAGGGCATCGACCGCACCATCCTGGATGATCACATCTCGGCTCCAGTCTACATTGCCGAACATGTGGAAATAGGTTTCAGCCGTATTTTGCACGTCCACACCTTCATCGACGATAACAATGCACTTCGTCAGCATCATCAGGCCGAGCCCCCACAAACCATTGATGACCTTGCGAGCATGGCCGGGATAACGCTTTTTGATCGAGACAAAGATCAGGTTGTGAAACACGCCCTCGGCCGGCATGTTCACATCGACAATCTCACCCTGAAAGATCTTCATGAGTGGAAGAAAGAGACGTTCGGTCGCCTTGCCCATCCAGTAATCTTCCATGGGGGGAATACCGACCACGGTGGTGGGATAGATGGGCTGTTTGCGATGGGTGACTGCGGTTATGTGTAGGACGGGATAGTGATCGGGTGGGGTGTAAAATCCGGTGTGATCGCCAAATGGACCTTCCAAACGGCTCTCGGCCGGATCCACATAGCCTTCGATCACGATCTCAGCCTGGGCCGGCACTTCCAGGGGTTGGCTCACACAAGGTACAAGTTCGACCGGTTTTCTTCGCAGCCATCCTGCCAACAGGAACTCGTCGATACCCGGCGGCAGGGGCGCACTACCCGACCACATCACCGCGGGATCACCACCCAGGCTGATGGCAACGGGCATCTTATCCTGGCCCTGTTCGCGCGCCGAGCGTTCGTGCTCGGCCCCCCCTTTGTGTAATTGCCAGTGCATGCCAACCGTACGCTCATCATAGACTTGTAGGCGATACATGCCCACATTGCGCCCGCCGCTGACCGCATCCCGGCTGATCACGGTGGTCATGGTGATGTAAGGGCCGCCATCTTCGGGCCAGCAGGTGAGAATGGGAATTCCGGCCAGGGTAGCCTCCTCGCCCGTTTTTACCACTTCCTGTACTGGCGCTTTCTTCACGACTTTCGGTTTGAGTCCGACACTACGTAGTGCCCCTGCCAGATCGGTTGCCCGACCTACGGCGGAGCCCAGACCCTGTGGGAGTTTCAAATCGACCAATTTCGCCAGATTCAGGTTGAGTTCATCCAGTTCCTCTACCCCCAACGCCCATGCCATGCGCCGGGGGCCACCCAGAGCATTGATGAGCACCGGCATGTCAGAGCCCTTGACATTTTCGAACAGCAAGGCCTTATTTTGCGCCAGCGACCCTTTGCTGATACGGTCGGTGATTTCGGTGATTTCCAGGTATGGATCGACGGGGACAGAGATACGATATAATTCCTTCCCTGCTTCAAGCCGTTTTACAAATTCGTACAGATTCTTGTAGGACATAGTTTTTCGTAAATGTGTCTGAAAATCGATAATCTGGCTATGTTGACAGTGGATAATACCCGAATTCTTCCACAGCATCCACCATCGCCAGGATGTTCTGGGCGGGCACATCATTCATAATCGTGTGAACGGACGTCACCATGTAACCCCCTCCCTGACCAAGGATATCCATCACGCGCTTGACTTCCTGGCGCACTTCGGTGGGTGTGCCGTAAGGGAGCAGGCGATGTGTGTCGATGGCGCCGCAAAAGACCATGTTGTCGCCATAGCGGCGCTTGAGCTGGGGAAGATCAGACATGCGACCGGCGGAAGTCTGGATAGGGTTGAGGATATCGATGCCGATTTCGACGAAATCTTCGACCAAATCCATGACATCGCCATCGGTATGAAAGAAGACCTTGGCATCGGTGCGTTCTTTGATGAAGGACACAAATTCTGCATGAAGGGGTTTGAGGAACTGGCGGTACATCTTGGGCGAGATCATGAGGCCACTCTGTGTGCCCAGATCATCGCCGATCTTGATAATATCGATGATATCCCCACATTCTCGTAGGAAGTTATCCATGAGAACGAGGCATAGGTCAGTTATTTTCCGCAGCATGGCACTGACGAAATCCTGATTGTTAACCATGTGGATCATGAATTTTTCCAAACCTTGCATAGCATGGGCGCGTTCAAAAGGAAAGAGCAGCCAGGGGGTGGCGAACAAGGCGTATTGGTTTTCATCATGCAACTGCTGTGCTAGCTTGCGCACATGGGCGAAGCGCGAAGGATCGTTCATGTCGGGCCAACCACCGTAGGCTTCGATCTCATCGATGGTCGAGGCATCGGCCAAGGGATGCACACCAGGAAACCAGACGCCGGGGGTGAGTTCAATCTGCCCACTGCCCCAGGAATCGACAAAAGGTGAGTGGGGTTCGCGTTGGCGGTTGTGTTCACGAACAGAGCCAGGTTCGAGGTCCAAGACCCCACGTACATCGCTATGTAATCGCACCATGGTGGCTTCGTCGATAGCTGCAGTGCCTAACTCCGTCCATTCGTAGATGTATTCGTCCGGCGCGCTGATCCCGAGCAGCTCTTTCAACTCACGATAGGGCTTCATTTTCATACCGGTGGCATTACTGACACCAAGCACAATCGGCACCCGATCGGGCACTTCGTGATGGATGGTGGCGAGTACGCGTTCACGTGAGGTCATAGTCATGGCATATTGTCTCCAAAGCGTGTCGACATCATTCTCTGGCAATGAGATGATTGCAAACGCAGTATAACCCTACCACACAATCAGGTCAGTCTCGAACTTCACAATGTTAGCCCTACTAGGCTAGACCTGCCACATACGACGTGTGCCACTTGCCACGAGAGCCTTATTCCTTGATATAGGGCTTCCCATCCGCAGCAGGGGCGACTGTGCGTCCTACCACGCCGGCCAAAACGATCATCGTCACCAGATAGGGTAGAATCAACAGCCACTCGCTGGGAATCGGAACCTGGCCGGAACCCAAGATCTGCATCTTGGCCTGCAGCGCATCTGCGAAGCCGAAGATGAGGGACGCGCCATAAGCACCAAAGGGAGTCCATTGCCCGAAGATCATGGCGGCGAGGCCGATGAAGCCTTTACCGGCTGTCAGCATCTCATCGAAGCGCCCCACCGAACCTATGGTGAAGTAGGCGCCACCGATACCGGCGATCATGCCACCGATCATGACATTCACATAACGGATGAGATAGACATTGACACCTAGCGTATCCGCGGCCCGGGGATGTTCACCCACCGCCCGGGTTCGCAGGCCCCAGCGCGTATACCACAACATGAAGTGAATGGCGATGATAAGGATAAAGAGAATGTAGACAATGGCATTCTGATTGAAGAAGATAGGGCCGAGAATGGGGATCTTAGACAAAATGGGGATGGGGATCTTCGGGAAAACACCACCACTGTTCAATTCGGGGATAGGCTGCAAGTAGCGCTGGCTGATAAAACTGGTGGCGCCGGTAGCGAAAATATTGATAGCCACCCCACTGATGATCTGATCGACGAGGAAGCGAATCGACAATACTGCCAGAACAAGTCCTAACAAGCCGCCCGTCAAGATAGCGGCAATAAGCCCCACCCACTGGCTATCGAAAACACTTGCGATCAGGGCTGCCATCATGGCCCCCGCTAACATCTGACCTTCGATGGCGATGTTGATCACACCGGAGCGTTCACACATCAAGCCACTTAGCGCAGCAAAGGCGATAGGCGTTGCTGCCGCCACGGTAAAGGTCAGGACACCGAGAAAATTGATCGATTTGCCACGCGTCGCCCAAATCAAGAATGCAAACACAAACAGCAACAAGACAACACCTAAAGCAATGGTGACCCGGGCGTAGCCACGTACGAGTTGATAAATACCGACGATTGAGACAACAAGCGCCAGGACAATCAGGGATAATCGAGTGGGTAGAACCAGATCGGGAATCGCAATCGGTTTATTTTTAGTGACAGGATTAAGCTTGAGTGTGCTCACCATGTCACTGTCTACATTAAGTACAAACAGAAATAGGATCGCTGCCCCAACGAGTAAAAAGAATATGCCAAAGATAATCGCCCGGCGGTGTTCTTTTCTTTCAGCCATAGAGCCCTGAGGGACGCTTGCAATTGTCGATGCGGTCATAAAAACCTGCCTGCACTAGAGGATGAGGACTTAGGACAAACTAACTTACTGAATTGCTCTCCAAAATGGTGGCAATTTCCCGTGTATCAATGAAATTTCGACCCTAAGGGCTTGTTAGTGTCGGGGGACTACGAGCCCCAACTGGTGGTGAAGATGGGAGCAGCTTCTTCTTCCGGCTCCGGCAGCCGGTAGAAGAAGCGGATGATCTCAGGTGCGGCGATAAAGATGATTACCAAAGCCTGCACAATGGTGATGATATCGATGGGAATACGGGCGACAGATTGCATGCGTGTGGCCCCATTTCGCAATGTGCCAAAGAGCAAAGCCGCCACCACCACCCCCAAAGGATGGCTACGTCCCAACAAGGCCAAGGCTATCGAATCAAACCCCAACCCAGCAGAGAATCCCAGGCCAACCCATCTATCAACGGCCAACACCTGCACGGTACCGGCAAGTCCCGCCAGCGCCCCTCCCATGGCCATGATGAATATCCAAAGCCGTTTGACATTGATACCACTGTAAATGGCCGCATGCGGATTTGCACCCGACATTCGGATCTCGAAGCCCTTGATGGCTCTATAGAGCAGCCACCACACCAACACTGCCACAGCAATGGCAATGAAAAACCCCCAGTGGAATCTGTTGCCTTGCGTGCTGAATATTTGGGGTACCTGTGCCGAGGGCAGGACTTCCGGGGTGATAGGCAGGGTAGGTCTGGCCATCGGTCCACCTACTTTGAGTAGCCAGGCACTGAGGACAATGGCAATCCAGTTCATCATGATCGTATTGATCACCTCGTGGCCGCCGGTATAGGCTTTGAGGATACCGGGAATGGCGCCCCATACCGCACCCCCGGCAAGACCGGCCAAGATGGCCAAGGGCAAATGTAAGAACCACGGTAATGATGTAACACTATAGCCAACAAAAACCGAACACAGCGCGCCCACCAGAAGCTGCCCCTCGACGCCGATATTGAAAAGACCGCCTTGAAAACCAATCGCGACCGCCAGGCCGGCAAAAATGAAGGGCACTGATTGGGTCAGACTCTCAGACAAAGGCACGAACGCCTTAGACAACTCCTCGGTACCGCCACCACTGAATGCTGTGCCCAACGCCTTCCATATCTCCACGAGACCTAGCGAGCCAGATAGCAAGGCGCCATAGGCGACTGAAACGCTGGTCCAAGTAGCCGACAGCGCACCCAGAGGGTCCTGAAAAACGTTACCCCAGGCCGATGTTACGGTCGAATCAGTGATAAGAATGATGATTGCACCGATCACCAGGGCGGTGAAAACCGAAAGTACGGGAATCAGAACACTGTAATAGATGCGCGATCTACGCCGGGCCTTTTGTTCTTCCTCGGCTGTCATCCCACTGACGGGCTTGGTTGTACTTGCATCTGCCATAGATCTTCTCCACATGCTTTGATGTGTGAGTTTATGAATTCCAGTAAGAGGAACGGATAGGGTGGTATTCTCGGTTAGCAGTAAGGCTGATGATTGAAGACTGATGATCGAAGAGTGAAGAGTGACATCTCGGCCGTGGAGAATCTTCAATCATGAATCTTTGATTCTCACATGTTTACGTAATGAACTCCGGCGCCTGATCGGCAGGAGCAGATATCTGTTCCAAGGCTTCTTCCAGGCTGGCGCCTGCCATCATCAGACCGACCTGCTCTTTTGTGACATCAGCGGCATCGACGACTGCAGTAAACTGTCCTTTAAATATGATGGCTATGCGATCAGATAACCCCATAATCTCGTCGAGTTCGGCCGATACCAGCAATACGGCGATACCATCATCACGTTTTTCGATAAGTCGTCCGTGGATATACTCGATTGATCCGACATCAAGACCCCGAGTAGGTTGGCTGGCAACGAGCAAGCGGATGGGCCGACTGAATTCTCGAGCGACGATCACCTTCTGCTGATTGCCGCCGGAGAGATTGCCAACCGGCACAGCCCCGCTTGGTGTACGAATATCAAACTTCTCGATCAAGTCATCCGCCTGTTCGCGAATGGCCTTTTCGTCAATGACCGTCCTCTTAGAGAAGGGGGCACGATAGTAGGTGTTTATTACGAAATTGTCTGCGACACTGAAGCTGAGCACCAGACCATCTGTCTGGCGATCCTCCGGCACATGAGCGATACCACTTTCTGTCACCCGGCGAGGACTGACATTGGTAATATCCGTGCCGTCGATCTCGACCCTTCCATCTTGAATCGTACGTAAACCTGTCAATGCTTCGACCAATTCTGTTTGACCATTCCCCTGCACACCGGCTATCCCTAGTATTTCGCCTTCATTGACTTCGAGATCAAGCCCGTTCACAGCCATGTGCAGGCGATCATCCAAGGCGTGCATGTTGCTCACGGTCAAGACCGGCTGTCCTATGGTCGCAGGCTCTTTGTCTACCGTGAGATCGACCTGGCGCCCCACCATCATCTCCGCTAGCTTAGCCTGATTGGCATGTTCGGTTTGGGTCTCGCCCACCACCTGGCCGCGGCGGATGACGATGACCCGATCAGCAAGTTCCAGCACCTCGCGTAATTTGTGGCTGATAAAGATGATGCTCACTCCCTGTTCGCGCAACGATTGCAGGATATCAAAGAACTCGTCAGCTTCCTGCGGGGTGAGCACGGCAGTGGGTTCGTCGAGGATGAGGATGTTGGCATTTCGGTACAGAACTTTGATGATCTCAACCCTCTGGCGCACCCCCACCGACAGGTCCTCCACCTTGGCATCTGGATCTACACTTAAGCCATGTCGTTCCGAAAGCTCACGAACCTGCGCCGAAACCTTTTTGCGGTTCAGCACCCCCCCCTTGGTAGTTTCATCTCCCAACATCACATTTTCGGTCACAGTCAGCGGTGGAATCAACATGAAGTGCTGATGTACCATGCCGATGCCGTGTGCAATGGCGTCAGTAGGCCCGGTGATCTCGACTTGTTCGCCGCGAATAAAGATTTGCCCTTCATCCTGCTTATAAAGTCCGTACAACACATTCATCAACGTACTTTTACCAGCGCCATTTTCCCCAAGCAAGGCAAGGATCTCCCCTTCTTCCAAAGTCAAATTGATACCGCCACAGGCAATCACGCCGGGGAAGCGCTTGGTGATGTCTTTGAGTTCAAGCACTGCAGCCATGGGGCACTCCCACTAAGAGAACGAATTCGAAACAGTTGACGCACGACACTGTCGCGTCAATATGAATGAAGAAATAGATGCTCGATTTCTTTACAAAAAACCAAACGAGAGACACCAAACAGACGGATGTCGTTGTTGTTCGTCTCTCGTTTACTCTTTTGAAGAACAGCGGCGGTGCTGGACGATGTCCGCACCGCCGCAATCTTCGTTATGCGTTCTTAGGTGTTTAGCTAGTTGACCTGAATATCGCCGGCAATGATGCCCTGAATAATGGCTTCGATTTCAGCCTTCAGTTCATCCGGCACTTTGTCCTCGAAGTCATGGTATGAGGCAAGTCCTACACCACCATTCTCCAACGTCCCAAAGAAGTTATCACCGCCTTCAAAGTTGCCATCGACCACTG
>PIVW01000265.1 GCA_003353825.1 Chloroflexota bacterium | reverse complement strand
TGCTCGGAGCAAAGACCGCCTATGCCCTTTTAGCCTTTCTCCTCATTCAATTGTAAACGTGCTTCTTTATCTCTGTACCGGTTCCATGAACCATGCCGGCATTGCCATTGGCTTGAACGGGAGTACGGGGCAAATTCATAGCAACCTAACCGTCACTGCAATTCGTTCATCGCGCCCGTGCCGGATTCATTTATGCTGACTGGTCTTCTCGAGGCGCTTCGAAATCGAGTGCTAACTGCATCTGCCTGACGATTCGCTCCGATGAGCGTCTCGTTGAACCTTGATATCCGCGATGGACTGGTGTTTGAGCTGACTCAAATGGTTCGGTTGTGGTTTTTACACCGCACGGGACTTGATAGCACTGCCACAACTGACCGTAATGCTTAACAGAAGGTAACCTTCCCCCGAAACATCGAACTCGGATCCAACTTGTGTTGATGGACATAACGGTGCTTTTTCGCAAGGCCAAATGGCAGGGTTTCAGCACACAAAAACATGCTAAGGACTCAGGACAGAATTACATACGGAACTACGCCCTAAGTTGAGCGTACACTTCAGCAGACTATTGAATTCTCAGTCCTAAATGACCTGTGTCCCGGCCACAAAAAAGCCACCAACAGAGTTTGCAACCAAGTCAAAAATCGGCTAAAAATTAGCCTCAGCAGATAGATCTATTACCGCAATCGCGCGATCCACGATAGCAGTCCCCAGCGCCACCTGGCAAAACGAGACAGACCTGTTGGGGCAGCTACTACCACCGAAATGTTGTCATAACCGCCGCGTTCAATTGCCATTTCGATCAATCTCATCACTGCCTGCTGGGGTGAATAATGAGTCGCGGTCTCCGCAATCTCTGTGAATGTCACCATTGAACTCAACCCATCACTGCACAACAGCAAACGGTCGCTTGTTTGTAGGCCCAGCGGGCCGTACGAATCAAACTGCAGATCATCGTGCATTCCAAGCACGCGTGTCAGCATACTTTGTTCTGGATGATGAAGCGCTTCGTCGTGCGTGATTGCGCCGATGTCGAGCAACTCCTGCACGACCGTATGATCGCGCGTAAGTAGTTCGGCTTCACCATTACTCACAAGGTAAGCTCGACTGTCTCCAGCATTCACAACCCATACTCGGTCACGATCAATTGCGGCTGCAACGAGAGTGGTCGTTGCTCTGTATTCTTCAGCCGTGCCTGTCATCACACTCACTCTTCGGTTGGCGACCTGTGCTGCTTCCATCAGCCGAGTGTCCACGTCATCATTAACCAATGTGTCACCATAGTATTCGGTGATTAGTGTATTTATGGCAAGTGCGCTTGCATCTGCCCCGCCGCCGGACCGCCGGACGCCATCGGCAATAGCCATCAACCCTCCTCGCTTTGTATCACCTTGGAGTGATTCGATGAAGAGTGTTGGCCAAGCGCCATGCGGGAACACATGGTCTTCATTCGTTGGTCGCACCAAGCCTGTAGCCGATCCGCCCCAAATCAAGTGTTGCATTGCCTGAATCACCATACGCGGTACTGAGGATAATTGGGGATCAAGTTAAAAGAGGCCGGGCCAAGTTTCGTCTCTACAGCGAGTGAAAGCCTAGTTGCCAGGTTATTGTCTTCTGATCTCTTCCAGCCGATCCTCATATTCGTTGCGTGCCTTAACTCGTACACTATTTCTTTTAGCTTTCTCTGCAGTCCATTCGTCTTTGGCTTTTTCCAGGGTAATGATGTCATTAGCCCAATCGAGAAGTATCTCTGTCCATGCCTGCAAATACTGTCCAAGAATACGCAGTTGCTCTCCTCGCAAGTCGATCCACGCATCAACTTGCTGCCAGAACTTCCAATTGAGAATAAACTCCCGAACCATGTTGACTGATCTGGCTACAAGTCTGAAAAGAGCTGAAATAAACTGAACCAGAGATTCGAAAAGTGTGTATAAACTCTCAGAAATCTGTCGAGCTATGCGTAAAAGGATGTAAATGAACAGCGCGATTAAAATTAATGCCGGGACGGCGATAGTCAACGGAATGGCTGCAGGCCCAAGAAGGTCGAAAAGTGCTATAACCCAGAATATTACAGCACCCATAACCGTCACATCACGCGCAGCCTCAATGCGCCGGTGGCGCGCGGCGAGCCAAGCGAAGAAGCCGAAGAAAGCCACAACGACTAACGAAATTATAGGAGCTAGACTAGCCTTGGTTTGTCTCAAATGGAGAAATGACCAATTAGCTGGGAATTGTCCTCCATAGAATAGCCAGATACCCAACATGATCATCAGAAGTGCAATAACTATCGTAGTCCAGTTTCTTCTTGTACCGGATAATACTCCGATGTGTTTCCGAGATATTGTGAAGATTCCTATACCAACCAGGATCACGAGGAACACTCCACCACCGATACGCAAGATGTCGGCAAAATTTCCGCTGGGTGCAGCTTGAAGCCCCGTTACCACGAACTTGGCAAGTACTACAAACCCTATAAGGGTAAATACGATATACAAGATAATGTTTCGAAGCTGTCGTACCTTCCAGTCTTCATCTTCTGCACGATCCCACCATGTGATTGCGTATCGTTTCGAAACGGTGAGCACTGATTCCTGTTGCGAGCGACGCGCCAGCATATAATAGATTGCAAACAAAATGAGCAGGAATATCGCACCCAGGCTTGCTGTGATCACCAGAGACCAGAGAGAGCCAAACCATAAATAAACGCCGATTCCAATCAAGATGAGGAGTACTGCACTGCCCACAGTGATCACTTGCAACAACCAACCGATACTAACCTGTTTGCGTTCAGAAGTGGTCATCGAGGTTCCCTCCAGGTCAAGCGTTGCAGGCATTGGGTTGCCCGGTAAAAGCAATGGCGATTTAGCCAATGTGCTCCAAAATGAGTGGCGAGGAATGTTCTGATCGGGCATCTAAGTAATTCCCCTAGCGTTCCTGAGGTGCAGAGGCAGCACAGCGGAACCCGATCCACGGCAAACGCGATTTGGGCCATTCGCCGATGCGGGTAGTCGTCCGAACGCCAACTGGCCCTTCAAGCCATGACCCACCTCGTACTACGTAACGGTCTCGTCCTTCTGCCATGAGATCGGAGGTCCATTCCCAGATGTTGCCGCTCATGTCCAGGACGCCATATGGACTCGCTCCATTGTCATACCGTGTAACTGACGTGGCCAGCGCTGGAATTGGCTCTTCATGGGCATCTTTAGGCCAGGTTTCAAGATCGAATAGCACAGCTTTCATGAAATATTCCCAGTCTTGTTTATCGCTGAGTTTCCAACCAAGCAATTGCAAATTGTTGCATTTTAAGGGATCCCACTCATTGCCCCATGGATAGATCCAACCCTTTGTACCACGCGCCGCTTTTTCCCATTCTTTTTCACTAGGTAAACGTTTGTTACACCACTCGGCGTAGGCAACGGCATCTGTCCAACTCACCAGAACGACAGGATGGTCCTCCAGTCCGCGTGGCGGACGTTTCTCCTTACGATCCCAGTTGTATGGCCGTGCTAGCGGCGAGTCGTGAAACGGGACCTCTTGCCGTTGCGTTGCCCTGACAAACTCCAGATACTGTCTGTTGGTCACTGGTGTACGATCAATGTAAAATCCTTTCTGGAAAATTAGTTTAGCGCGTATCTCGTGTCCTGACAGGGTGTGACGCGCGTCAGTGTGCGCAGTGGATTCCGGGGTCTCCACGCCATATCGGAAATCGCCCTCTGGGATCGGTATCATTTTATCATACGATACCACTGCTTGTGGTATGGATCTTCTTCGTAATAACAGTTGTAGACGCTGGCGAATATTTGCTTTTTGCGGTGTAGCTAACGCTTTACGAAACGCAACAGTTGATAGCGGTCGTTTTCTAGGATCTACATCGAGCGCTAGGCGTAATGCTTTAGTCAGTCGATCATTCCCGGGCAAAACTACATCAGGTGGACGATATTCGAGTTCATCTTGGATGCTTTTTCCTGTCATCATCTCGGCTATAACCTGAGCGGCGAGGTAGATGTCATATGTACGTAGATTTGTTGGGTCGTGCAGGTCCGGGGGGAACTCACTCGGTGGATCACCATCACAAAGGGCGCTTTCAAAGTCGATCAGGACGAGTCTATCTGCCAGAGGGGTTTGCTGCCCATCTTTTCTGTCTTGGCGGATTTCGAAAGACTCGCTGTCTGTAGCCTCCGATCGCGGGGTGAGCATGATGTTACTGGTTGTGATATCTCTATGAATGACTCGATCCGGAAGACTCTCAAGGAAACAGAGAGCATCGCACAGTTGCAGCGCCAGATTCAAAACCTCATCCTGCGACAGGCCGCTCATTCTTTTTGCCAAGCGTTCTTTCAATGACTCGCCTTTGATGTACTCAAGTTCCAAGTAGGGATCTCCCTGCCACTCGCCGTGCCCATATATTTTCATGATGTTTTCAAAACCAGCAGCTTTGTTCGTTCTGGCAATGAACATTGCCCCAATCCTGACTGCATGCTCTTGACGACTTCGGCGCTCATGCAGTTGATCGTTGGTCAGCGTGTAACCAACAATCTGTTTGAGAACACACTCAGCATTGGCACGTTCTCCCCGAAGCTTATTCGCCAGCCATATCGTTCCAGCATGTCCATCAGCTAGCTTGCGAACAATTCGGAATTGATTGACATCTGAATCATTACCAATAAGCATATCTGGTTGCCATTGCATTTTTCCCTCCTTGATTACATGCTAGAGTGATGGATGTATACACATTTCATCGAATCGTTCAGTGTACCAACTTCTATAACAATGTCACGCATCGTCCTCGGTTGCAAGGTCTTCCGAATCTGGTCTTGGATGATCCGGTGTGCTGGTACTGATTGAGGGCGCTGCAGCGCCCTGCCCACTTTTAGAGGCTGCTGGCGCGTCGGCCGAGGTTGGGCGCGTTGGCCGCAGACTATCTGAGTCTGGGCGCGGTCTCGATGGCATGATCCTACTACTCCCAGGTGGGGGAACACTGGGGCTGGGATCAGACAGGTTGTCTTCCCCACCGCTGGGAGGTGGTGTTAGTGGTGTCAAAGGCTCCCCTGGAAGCCTCCTAAACGCAATCCACCAACCATCTTTCAATTCCAGAGGGTCGATAGACTCGTCAATCCACCGGGATCCGCTGAAGATGTCAAACCGATCTTTGTAGAAGACCGTGACATGTGCCCCTACTTTCCCTGTTTGGGTCTCTCCAATGCTTTCGTTTCTGCTTTGTTGGATCTCGACGCGAACAACCGGACAGGTTACTTTTTTCCCATCTACGATAACTTCCACTGGATCCCAGACTTGGAATACGCGTTCATGATTGCTTAGATTCCAGCTAGCCATTAGGGTACCCTTTGGTCGCTCCAACACGACGTATCCCTGAGTATCTGGATTCGAATCACCCTCAAGGCTGGGTTGCGACCGTCGCCTTCTCCATAATAAGACACCGAGGGCAATCAGGAACAGCAGAGCAATCGAGAGCGCCGCGATTCCCGCAATCCAAGCCCTATTGTCATCCACCAGCGCGACAAGACCACATGTTGGTGCAGCGAGGGTAATACCATCCGCCAATAGGATCGTTTCATTGTTCATCTGTGCTTCAACCTTTAGCAGATATCTTTTGCCATTCGTGGGGGAAATCGTGGAGCGGTGGACGCCGTTCTCATCCAGGACAAGGGGGATCACCGGCATATCGGGTTGTGAAACATCGTGTGCTGTGACGATCAGATCATAGTCTTGGTCCATGGTCATAGCAAACAGTTGTCCTGCTGCATCCAGTATCCGTGCACTGAGGACGCATGTCTTAGCTGATTCCGTTGCGGATTCATTTGTACTTGTAATGACCTGGGGAGGGGATATGCGCACGCTACCCAATTCCTGGTGAATCGTACCTATCGATTTTGATTCCCCTACATGGCGTCGGGTGAGAATCAACTCCGGGTCAAACTCGCCTGCTGACTTCGGAATGAACCCAAGCACCAAATCACCGTTCGCAGGCATTGATGTGGTGATATCTGTGCTGTAGGAACCAAGCCCATTGATCTGTGCTATCCACAAGTCAACATCCCTAAACGGGATGAGAGCGTCAGCTTGCTCAATGGGCAGAGATAGCTGTATTGTGGCTGGAACCAGTTGAGTAAGCAAATCTGGCTGCAATGTTGGTGTGAATATTACCGGTTCGACAGTAAATTGGGTGATGGTGGGCCCCTCAGCCACTAGAATTGGCCGAGGGCTTGTGGGATCAAGCATGTAAAGGCGTCCTTGCGCCGTACGAACCCCGCTGGCGTATGGGGTGAAGGAACCGACATAAAGTCCGCTGTCTGCGGGCTTCAATGGAACAGTGATGGTCTGAGATCCATCCATAATGATGGCTTCGGCCTCTAAGGTATTAAAAATCTCATTTGTTTTTACAAAGGGACGGCCTTCCGCATCGGCGAGGGTTAACGTCAGGGAAGCAGGAATAAGTTGCCCTACGCGCCCCGGAGCCAGACTGATCACCGTCTGCAGGTGTGAAACCCACACTGATGGCTCCGTAATATCAGCCACAATCCGATCACTGCCGTCCGGAGTAGCCGAACGCGCCACTAACCTGTAAGTCCACTCACCAGCGGACTTAGGCGTCAAAACACCTTGATACATCTGGGTTGTATTGTCATAACGAAGGATCACATCATCGGGCCGGTCGTCTATTTCTTCTGACGCTACGGCGCTCAAGCGTACATCAAGGGCATAATAAGGATCGTTGTCCTGTGCAAGGTAATTGCCGAAATGATCCTCCAAATGAAAGGTAACAGCATAGGGAACGTCAAGAGCGAGGCGTTCGCGGGGCATCACGGGCTTGCTGGTGGCAGACACTTGACGCACGAAGATCGCTGGTTGCCCCTCAGTACTAGGTGTGCACTCGACGCGCCAATTGCCTGGGCTAGGATTGTAGATGGTGATCGCCTCGATGGGAGTCTCATGTCCGCGCACTTCAACTACCTGGTCGCCGAATTGAGCGATGTCTTCTGTGGCCGAATCGTTGACGAGTTGATTGCTTGCATCAAATATCTTGACTGGGGTAGAAGGCTCTGGGTTATGCACGGTAAAGCGAACTAGATCAAGATACGGTGCCACGGGTATCATTCCGCACTTCGTTACCTGCTCGGCCTGGATACCCAACGACTCTCCAATCTGTCCGAGTATGCGCTGAAAGTGCGTCCCGAGCAAGCGTCGGTTCTCGACAGCTTGTGCTTGCCCATGTGAAAGCACGTCCCAGCGGTCTGCAAACAGCGGCCAGGGAGAATTTGCCGAGCTTAAGCCTATCACATGAAGTTGATAGTCCGGGTTAGGAAAGGCGGTTGTGTAATATTCTTCAAGGCTCTGCATGGCCAGATTGGAGTCTGGATAAGGTTGACCATCTGTGAGCAGGATCATGATTCGCTGTCGATCGAAAGATAGGGAGCCCCATGCTGCAAAGATCTCTGCGGCCTTCTCAAATGGTGGGATTATTTCTGTTGTACCCATCTCTTGCCGGTTCTCTGCGCCCAAACGTTTCTGCAGAAAATCGCTCGCATCTCGCCAGTTTTCCTCGCTCCTGGGTGCGATTTCAATCGGATCAAGCACTTGGCTGGCATAAGTTCCAAAATCAACGACCGCAACGCGAAACGAGTACTGGTGTCCCGAATCATATTCGAGGATCGACCTACCTAACCATTCGATGGCATACTGAAGGCCATAAAAACGCAATCCCAAAGGATCATTGTCTTTCATGCTTTCAGACTGATCGACCAGGAATACGATATCCGCGCCATTTACCGGCTCGTCCGCCGCTTTTGACGAAAGAGGATTGAGTACCACAACAGTGAGTGCCAGGCATATAATTAATGAAATTCTGCGATGAAAAATTAGTGAGAACACAGTTGCCTCCTTCTATTGATAGATCAATGTGATCGATTTTCATTATTACTCATCTGTTTCTAGCAGTTTGTCGGAAAAGTCGCCTCAGCTTCCAAAACACCCGAACTTAGGCTATTCAGAATTTTGGAACCGGTTCCTTGGGTTTTTCCGACAGCCTGCTAGGCGTTCTTTATGCATTCCTGCAAGTCACGTTATTAATACTGAAAACTC
>PIVW01000820.1 GCA_003353825.1 Chloroflexota bacterium | reverse complement strand
CCGTCAACGTTTCTCCTAACCACACGTTCTCGGAATCACTCTCCACATCGCTTCCGCAATGCAAACAGCCCAGACCGTCCGAAGACGACCTGGGCTGAATTGAGCTGCTCTACGATTCTTTGATCTTGATCTTAGCCCGTAGAGTTACTGTGGTAGCGGGGGCCCGATCTAACCGTAACTCTACGCCCCAAATACCCCTTGATCGGAGGTCTCGTCGAAAATGAGGAAGAAGGGCGAGGCTCATGAAACGAGCTATGCTCATGTATCCGGTGGGTTCGGTAGATCTAAACGAACGATCATCAGCACGCTGAATTGCGATAGCAACCGGGTTTTTTTTTGCTGAAGCTGCACAAAGGCTGCCCATGCATAATTTGGCTCCACGTCCTTCGACCTCCTTTTGTGCTTTCCTTTTCTTGCTCGGGCTACTCGTGTCGCCAATACGTGCCTACGCCACTTGCGTGTCTGACCCTGCCAATCCGGAACGCAGCATCGTCACGCTCAGCAC
This sequence comes from Chloroflexota bacterium, assembly GCA_003353825.1. The sequence continues at coordinate 1,487 of PIVW01000820.1, read as the reverse complement.
ACCTTCCGGTGAGATCTGCCTGCAGCTCTACGACGACCTCACGCCAAATACTGTCACCAATTTCCTCGATTACGTGACCAGTGGGGATTGGGATGGGATGTTCTTTCATAGCTCGGTGAAAACCATCAACAATCGAGGACCCGCCTCCGCAATACAGGCTGGGACCTTTGTCCATGAGGGCGGTGCATTCGACGTTGCCCGCACGAGCCCAGCCAGCATTGCTGGAGAGTGGGACCACGCGGCCAATAGCAACCTGCGCGGAACCGTTGCCATGGCATTGAGCGCGGGGCCCGATTCAGGCACGAGTCAATGGCTTATCAATGTCTCCAACAACGACGGGAGCGCAGGAGTCAACCTGGATGATGCCAGCACTGGTGGCCCCTTTACCGTCTTTGGCAAAGTGGTCACCGACGATGTTGGCTACGACACGATGAATACTGTTGACACCATCCATGCACTCGACACAGTACCCACAACCAGTCTATCACTCATGCTGGGGGTACCCTTTTGGCAAGACCTAGAGGACTTGCCTCTCACGAGCCTACCTGTGGAAACACCGGGAACCTACGGTTGCTATAATTCGTTGCTAACCATGATCGGGATCGACGCAGCCGACGCAACGAATCCCAGCGATCCCGACTACCCATCCATCACCTATATCAGTCCAGATCCATTTGATCCCACGAATGCCAACCTGTGGCTCTCCCAGGATTGCGCCACAGCAGGTCCTGATACGGATCTCACATTCTATCCAGGTAACATTCCGAGCGACCCCTGTGGAGCGGGAGATCAATACCTGGCCGCCGACTTGGAAATCTTCCGTTCAAATGGTGGGAATTGGTTCTCCACTCACCGGGTACCTAGGGTATACGGATCCTTTACCTGCTCGGCTGTCCAAGCCTCACGCGATGGCCAGGCCCTATGGCAGGCCGACATGCTATCTCAGGTCGCCCCCGCGCTGATCACTACATTTCCAAGCCTCACCTACGTTCCCGAGCCCGGTGGCACTCTGCTTAAGGCTTGTGCCCTCTTGGTATTAGCTGCGATGCGAGGAATCAAAAAGCCCAGACCGTCCGAAGACGACCTGGGCTGAATTGAGCTGCTCTACGATTCTATTATCTTGATCTTAGCCCGTAGAGTTACTGTGGTAGCGGGGGCCCGATCCAACCGTAACTCTACGCTTGTAACTGCTTGGCCAATCTGACCGAAAGCATACGGGGCAGGGGGCTGTTAGGATCAAGATCCCGTTCAAAGGTTGACCTAAATCCGACGCCGATAGGAACAACTACAATGAACGCCGTTTCATTATCCTCTAGGAGAGGCTGTGCCTCCGTTTAATCCTGAAAATGCTTCAAATCGTTTAACCTGACCGCACAGTCACTGCAGCCTATAGATATAACTCTCCGCTGAGTTCATCGACCGATGGTCATCTAATTGGCCGTGCCTATCAGCCGATCACAAAAATCAATTGGATTCAAGAAGCATGC
>PIVW01000264.1 GCA_003353825.1 Chloroflexota bacterium | reverse complement strand
GACCAGGGGCGTTGATTATGATCCGGAACTAGCGGCAGCATCAGTAAGCTAAATACAGGTAACGAGGTGAGTCTATTCAATTGACGATTGCGAAGTAAACTGTGTAATGGCAAACAGGTCGAACCGGCGCCGATAAAACCCGCGAGTGTCCGCGTGTGTAAAAACACGTCAGAACAATAGGGAATCGGTGCGCGAACAACCCATTATGGCCCGGCATCATCGTATGCCACCTGAAGAGGCCGGATATACGTATGCAGTCGAGCCAGCTGCCATTGACAGGTTACTTGCAAACGAGGAGGAGTCCATATACGGACGCTCAAAAATTTGCGGTGAGCGGCAACAACCCACAACGGACCTCCAGCGGGCCAGCTTCGCTGGGGAATTTGCGATGGGCGGCAGAAAACGACCCTTAACCGAAGGCGACATTGAGTTCATTAAAAGCAGAAACTCTTTGCACTCTTTCCAAATTGGGTTACTTGTTGCGAGAGCACACGAGTTAGCCATGAAATCCCGGCACGGGTTTTACACATGTTCTACGGACAGTTTAGTCAAGAGTAAACCTGCTTGATGACTGCCGGGAAATTGATCAGGTCTTGCCTGGGCGCGAAATGCCGAGCTTCTTCATCCGGGACCGCAGGGTGTTTGGATTGATTCCCAGTATCTCTGCCGTGTTACCGGCGCCATCGATTTTCCATTGGCAGGATTCGCAGATCAGGCGGATTTGTTCGCGTTGCACTTCATCGAGGGTTTGTCCTGACAGTGTAATGGAATGAGATAAACCGTCCGCTAAGGTCAGGGTATTTTTCTGGTTACTGACGGGGTTGCTGAGGAGGAGAGTTGTTCCTGGTGAAATGATAATGGAGCGTTCGATGATATTTTCGAGTTCGCGTATGTTGCCTGGCCAGTCGTATAATACCAGATCATCAAAAACCTGCTGGGGTATCCGGGTAATGTTTTTGCCGAGCCGCACCTTCATGCGTTCGATGAAATAAGCCACCAGGCGGGGAATATCCTGCTTGCGATCTCGTAAGGGTGGGACATTAATCGGAAAAACGCTAAGGCGATAATAGAGGTCCTGCCGAAAATCACCACTTTGCACCATCGCCTCAAGATTTCGATTGGTCGAGGCAATAATGCGAGCATCGGAGCGATGGATTTCAGAAGAACCCACACGCTCGAATTCGCCAAATTGAATCACCCGAAGCAGTTTTGACTGTAACCCTAAATCGAATTCGCCTATTTCATCGAGCACGATCGTGCCGCCGTCGGCGATTTCGAAGCGACCAGGCCTGGTTTTCAGTGCCCCGGTAAAAGCACCTTTTTCATGTCCGAATAATTCACTCTCGATCAAACTCGGTGCAAGTGCTGCGCAATTGACCCGGATTAATGGTTGTTTACTGCGTTGGCTATACTGATGAATTGAAGTAGCGAAGAGTTCTTTGCCGGTGCCAGATTCACCCTGCAAAAGCACGGTGCTGTCGGTGCCCGCGACCTGCAACACCTGCTGAAGCGCGCTTTTTAAAACCTCACTTTCACCAATGATATCTTCGAAATGCGGACTGATGACCTGGTCTCGCCAGACTTCATTCTCATGCTCGGCATGTTCCTTGAGTTGCTTGATTTCCGCGAATGCGATTTTCAGTTCCTCCTCCTTATTGCGCCTCAGTAGCGCGTTAGCGAAGATTTCTCCCAGCAATTGGAGCCTTTGGATGACTGTCTTCGCCCATTTTGTCTCGGTGCTCAGAGTCGAGAAGGCAACGAGGCCAAGTGTTATGCCACCCGCCGCCAATGGTACTGCCGCTGCGGACTTTACCCCCATGCTCTGACCAAAAGCCTTATCGGTATCAGCTGCCGGCGGCAGGTCTTCAAGCCGATCACTAACAAATGGTTTGCCTGCTCGGATTTGTTGAATGAGAAAGGGCACATGCTGCCCCCCTATCGTTGGTGAGATTGGGTCGATACCTTCGACTGCATAAGAATGGGTAACACTCATATTTCCCTGTTGCGGGTCGAACTGTCCAACTGTACCGCGTTCGACCTCGAGGAAAACCACGATACGCTGCAGCGCATCGTTGATGCAGGCATCCAGTTCTTCAGAATCCACATTGATAAATGAAGCAGAAAGCTCTATCAGCAATTCCTCGAATTCTTGTGATTTTGATTTCACCGCGTCTCCTTACTAATACTGGTTGTCCAGAGTTAAGCGCTCCATTAAACCTTAATTTTCTCACGATATACCATATATACGTGATATATCGCGAGCGATTATACGATATATCACGATTCGAGCCAACAGAACTCTGCTGTGATGCTAGTTTCGAGGAGGTATAAAAGCACGTGATTACAGAGTGTTACGCCATTTCCAGCCGATAGTTATATTGTTGGCACGATTTCTGCACTACCTATGAACTTATGGTATTTAAGATAACCAGGGAGCAGGACGATAGCGGCGTACGCATGCACATCGACGGTGACCTCAACCACGAGGCCTTAAGCGAGCTTGCTGCGGTTTGTGAAAAAACAGAAGGACCATTGACGATTGACCTGTCCGGTCTAAGGTCCTCCGACAACAGCATATTGAAGGCACTCCATCAATTGACCCACGCAGGCGTGAGGCTGGAAGGTGCATCCCCCTATCTGTCAATCCAGCTGTCTGATATGGATGAGGCCTGTTTAAAAAATATTAAAATAATTAAGGAAGACGATGAATAAAGAAGACGATCAAGACAGCCAGGTAAAAATGTCTCGGCGCACTATTTTAAAAACAGAATGACTCGGAATAGCCTCATAGCGGTACTCTGCGCGAGTCTTCTGAGTCTCGTAGCTGCTCCGTTACAGGCTGAAACGGACAATGACTGGCAATTCGCTGTTAAGACTTACCTGTGGGCTGCGGACATCGGTGGCGAGACAGGTGCCGGTGATAGTATTGATGTCTCATTCAGCGACATCTTCGACAATCTCGAAACTGGCTTCATGGGCGCCTTCGAAGCACGCAAGGGCAAGTGGCTGGTGCTCACGGACCTGATCTACCTCGATGTTAGTGCGAGCGATAGAACCACTGTGAGCGATGGTCCGTTGCCTGTCGATATAGAAGCAAAGACGGAGGTCGATCTGACGGGCACGGTCTTCAATCTGCTCGGAGGGTATAACCTGTTATCGGAAGGGCCATTGAAGCTCGACATGCTCGCAGGTGCTCGCTACTTTGACATTGAGACAGATATCACCGTGGACCTCTCTGCTATTGCTCCGGGCCTATCGGCAAAGGGTTCTGAGTCTGAGTACGTCTGGGATGGCATTATAGGCATGAAGGGTAATTACGCCCTGGGGAATAATTGGTCGGCTGGATTCTACGGCGACATCGGGACCGGCGATTCTGACTTCACCTGGCAGGCTGCTGCAGGCATTGTCTACGATGCTGAGTGGGCGAATGTGGGGCTCCTGTATCGGCATCTGGAATGGGATATCGGTGACGAGCTTATCGATAACATCAGTTTCAGTGGGCCCGCAGTCGGCGCTGTTTTTCGCTGGTAAAAGACCATGCAATCCCCGGCTCTGCTCGCCGGGTCGCAAAGGAACATGAAATGAAACGTAAAGAATCGAACGACTACTTACTATCTAAGGAACATGGAATGAAACCAAAAGAATCGAACGGTCACCTCTTATGCAGGTTGATAGCTGTGATCGGCTGCCTCACCCTGCTCCAGCCAACCGATGTTGTCGCTGAGCCAACCGAAGATGCTTCTGCAGCCGGTCTGGCGAAACAGTTGTCAAACCCGGTTGCTAACCTGGTCAGTTGGCCGACCAAACTTGACTGGGACACCGACATCGGCCCGGAAGATGCGGATCGTTCAACCTATGTTACGCAACCGGTTATTCCGATTGGGCTCAATGATGACTGGAACCTCATCTCGCGCACGATCGTAACGTTTTACGTCGACGCCGAATCGCCCGTCGAAGGTGGTAACGATGAGACCGGTATGGGTGACACCCTGCAGAGTTTTTTCTTCTCGCCGAAGAAACTGACCGCGAGCGGGCTGGTTTGGGGCGCGGGCCCGGTGTTCGGTTTACCCACGGGTGACGATGGCCTCACCTCGGACAAAACCAGCGCGGGCGTGACCGGCTTAGTTTTGAAACAGCAAAATGGCTGGACTGTCGGTCTCCTGGCTAACCACTTGTGGGATATCTCCGGTGACGACGATGCTGACGATGTCAATAGCACCTTCCTGCAGCCGTTCCTCGCCTACACCACGAAAACACAAACCACTTTCAGCCTGAACAGCGAGTCAACCTACAACCACGAGGCCGACAGCGGTGATGAGTGGACAGTACCCATTAACGTGACGGCGGCTCAATTGGTGAAATTAGGCGATCAAATGACCCAGTTTCTAGTTGGCTATCGCTACTATGCGGAAACCCCTTCGGGTGGACCGGATTATGGCGTCAGGCTGCAGATGACATTGCTGTTTCCGAAACTCTAGGAATGAAAGATTCAACTGTGGCGAAGGCAGTCTTCGCCATCAACCCACAAGAAATAAAATGATCACCCATTTAATTACCAACTTTATCTGCCCCCCTAATCAAGGAGAATAATTATGATTAAGATATTACCCACCGCTTCCACCATCGTGGCATTACTGTTGACGGTGACCAACATTGCTGCAGCGGCGGACAAGCCATATTCTCCTTATGTTGGCAGAGATTTCCCACAAAATGTCTACTTTGGGGACACTCACCTGCACACCAATATCTCGCTTGACTCCTATGGCGACGGCAATCGAAACATCGGTCCTGATGGGGCTTATCGATTTGCCAAGGGCGAGGAGATCGAGGGTCATGACGGCGTGCCCGTTCGCATTTCGCGCCCGCTTGATTTCCTGATGGTGGCTGATCACGCCGAATATCTCGGCATCGTGCCTGCCATCGCAAATGGCGATGAGAGTTTGCGCGCTACCGAAGCAGGTGCCCAGTGGGGCAAATTGATGGACGAGGATAAATGGGGCGAGGTATTCGGCGAATTCATCATTGACGTGACATCGAATAAGCCCCGAATTGAGAGTCCCGAGTTTACCCAATCCGTCTGGAAGGACATTATAGATGCTGCCGAAACCCATAATGACCCGGGTAAATTCACTGCAATTATTGGCTATGAATACAGCCCTTTCCCGGATGGGGACAATCTTCACCGGGTTGTGGTTTTTCGTGACGGAGCCGAAAAAACCAGCCAGGTGGTTCCGTTCAGCTCCTTTGATAGCACCAACCCGGAAGACCTGTGGGATTATCTGGAAGGCTACGAAGAAAAGACAGGTGGCCAGGTCCTTGCCATCCCGCACAATGCAAATCTGTCAAATGGCCGCTTGTTTGCTCTGCAAACCTTTGCGGGCGACCCGATGACCCGCGAATATGCAGAGCGCCGGATGCGCTGGGAACCGCTTTACGAAGTGACACAGATGAAAGGTGACAGCGAGACCCATCCTGTCGTTTCCCCTGATGATGCCTTTGCCGATTTTGAATCCTGGGACAGGGCAAATCTCGCCATGTTGAAAGAGAGCACGCCCGAGATAAAGCCGTTTGAATATGCGCGCCCGGCGTTGAAAAACGGATTGGCAATGGAGCAGAAGCTCGGCGTGAATCCGTTCAAATTCGGCATGATAGGATCAACCGATTCGCACACCAGCTTCTCGAATGCTGAAGAGGACAACTATCTCGGTAAATACGCTGTCGCCACACCCAGCAAAGATCGCTGGCAGAAAATCATGGCCGAAGGCGTTCCTGGCCGTGTGACCGATTTGCTTGAGTGGGAGACGTCGATGTCGGGTCTCGCCGCTGTATGGGCAACCGAGAATACCCGAGCTGCTTTATGGGATGCCATGAAACGCAAAGAAGTCTACGCAACCACCGGACCGCGCATGCGAGTACGACTGTTCGGCGGGTTCGAGCTGGCAAAAATCGACGCCTTCAGCAAAGACATGGCGGCTATTGGTTACGCTAAAGGGGTGCCCATGGGTGGTGACCTTTCCGACGCGCCCGAAGGCACAGAGCCAACCTTCCTTATCGCTGCATTGCGTGACCCGGATGGTGCCAACCTCGATCGCGTTCAGATCGTGAAGGGCTGGCTCGATACCGACGGTGGAGTGCATGAGCGCGTCTACGATGTGGCAGTATCCGACGGCCGGGATATCATAGATGGCAAGGCGACGTCGGATGTGGGGTCAACTGTAAATCTGGAGACGGCGAGTTATACCAACACTATTGGTGAGGCCGCCCTGATCGCTGGCTGGACTGATCCTGAATTTGATCCCAAAATTGATGCTTTTTACTATGCACGCGTATTAGAAATCCCTACGCCGCGATGGACCGCTTATGATGTTGTGAGGCTCGGCTCGGAAATGCCCAAAGAGGCCCGCATGGTTCTACAGGAGCGCGCCTACACTTCGCCAATCTGGTACACACCATAATTTCGAAAAATCAATAAACTGAAACAACCGACCCGGTAAATTGAGCCTGTTATCAACTTAAATTGAAACTTTGCCGGGCAACCAGAACTGCTAAATTTTTTTAATAGATGTCCAGAGGAAGATAGCCACATGTCAGACGATACCACTAACGATTCAATTCAAGTAACCCGCCGAGAAGTCATTAAGGGAGCTGCCGCTCTAGCTGCATCAACCGCAGTAGCCGCTACAGCCGTAACAGCCCTCAGTACATCAGCAGCCGCTGCTGCCTCCGATAGTGGAGAAGGAGAAAATTCGACGAAAAGGAAAACAGGTGATGTGGTTGATGCCGAAAAACAAATGAACGGCGCTGCCGCATTTTTCAGAAGCCTGACTCACAATGGAGTTGAAGTGGTATTTTCTACCCCAGGCACCTCCGAAATGCAGGTGGTTGATGAGGTCGGCTATTCCGACCTGAGAGTGGTTAGCTGTATTTTTGAAAATACTGTGACTGGTGCGGCCGATGGTTACTATCGCTTAGCCAACAAGCCTGCTCTGGGTTTGCTGCACGTAGGCAGCGGCTTGTGCAACTCCCTGGCCAATATGCACAATGCCAAAGCGGTTGGATCCAGCATGATTATCTTTGACGGTGGCGTGCACCGTAATTTCGAAGTCAATAAGCCCGAACACGGAATGGCATTGCGCTCACCACAAATGGCCGTCATAGCTGCCGATTGGATCTACGAAGCGGCTACCTCCCATGACCTGGGTCAAGCAGCGGTGCAGGCCGTGCAGGCCGCCAACCATGAAAACGGTAAGATTGCCTTTGTTTATGGTCCCAATAACGCGGTCTGGGGCGATACAAGCCTGCAGTTGGCCAAAGCAGAGCCTGGCAAAAAGACACGTGTTGATGAGTATACTATCAAGGATATTGCCGACTCACTGAAAGCGGGTAAGAAAACCGCCTTTATTTTGGGAGGCAATTCCATGAACGAGGTGGGCTTAGATTTGGCCGCCCGTATTGCCGATAAAACCGGTGCTACCTTGTACCGCGAATGGATTAACTTGAAGCTGATTGATAACGGTGAAGGTCGCCCTCAGGTAAAGCGCGTGAATATAAACTCCAATGAAGCACGGAAAGAGTTTGCGGAATTTGACCAGGTTGTACTGGTCTCTCATCGCATTCCGTGCCCACCGTTCTCTTATCAGAGCATGCCGTTTACCTGCATACCAGACGATATGCATATCAAGACATTGGCTCCCCAAGATTCCGATGTTGTTGCAGCCCTTGAAGATCTGGCCAAAGCGGTGGGTGTTGCCGACAAGCCTAAGCTTCTAAACAAGCGTGTGGTTCCCGATGCCCCCAAGGGTGCATTGAACGGTAATTCCATCATTCAATCTATCGTGCGATCACTGCCCAAAGATGCCGTTCTTATTGACGAGTCTTATTACGAAGGTTACCCACTGCACGATGAGTTAGATGCTGCTGCACCGCACACACTGATGATAGGGGCTTGTGGCGGCGCCATTGGCGGCGGAGTTCCTCTGGGGATTGGCTGTGGGGTTGCTGCACCCAAGCGCAAGATTGTCGTATTGACTGGCGACTGGAGTCTGATGCAGGGCTGTCAGTCGTTATGGACGGTAGCGCGGCAGAATATCGATATCTGTT
>PIVW01000263.1 GCA_003353825.1 Chloroflexota bacterium | reverse complement strand
GGGATGTCGGCCCCGAAAAAGAGGTGGGCCATTTGAGTAAAGTGTATCTGACCAATACAGATCGTGGGAAATACTGCCATGCATCACTTGCTCTTGGAACTGCCCTTAAAGCAACTTGCTCTGGCGCCTTTTGTCCCTGCTATCGGCCGTTCCCTTGATATAAAAGCACGCGATGTCGGTTTACATGTTGCCCCTGGCGCCTACGTTCACCTACCACCCAACATCGCCGGATTCGTGGGATCAGATCATATCGCCATGCTGACAGCCACGGCCGAGCAATGGCTGGGAAAAACCGCCATCGCCCTTGATATCGGCACTAATACCGAGATTTCGCTGATCTCTCAGGAGGGTACGATCGTATCTGTCTCCTGTGCCTCTGGCCCGGCATTTGAGGGGTATCAAATCAAAGATGGTACGCGCGCAAAGGCAGGGGCTATCGAGAGGGTGTTGATTACGCAAAATGACGTCAGTTACGAGACCATCGACCATGCCCCGCCCTTGGGCATCTGCGGTTCGGGTATCGTCGATGCTGTGGCGCAATTACAACTGGCGGGCGTGATCAGCGTTAATGGCCGCATCGGCGAGGATGCACACCCCAATGTGAGAACCGCCCATAGCGAGCGTGAATTCTTGCTCGTGCAGGCCTATGGCGAGCGCCGCGCCATCACTGTCACGCAAGATGATGTGCGGGAGATCCAGCTGGCCAAGGCCTCTATACAGACAGACAGGCATGCAATTGCTTCTGGCCGAACTGGCTATCGAGCTTGTCGACATCGAGGTCTTGATCATTGCCGGCGCCTTCGGTAGCTACATCGACGTGCCCAACGCCCTGGCAATGGGCATGTTCCCCTCCCTGCTCCTTGATAATATCCTGCAGGTGGGTAACGCTGCCGGCGCCGGAGCCAGACAGGCACTCTTATCAACTGACGTGCGAGATCAGGCCGATGATTTGATGTCGCGCATCCGCTATATCGAGCTGGCGAGACATCCCCATTTTAGCCGCAGCTTTGCTCGAAACTGCCGTCTCCGACCTTACAAGCAGTAGTTAGTCGGGCTAGGACAACACCTTCAACATGTGCCACGCTTTGAGAATATAACCATGTGTATCAAAGAAATGCTATAATATAGAAAACTTCTTACGAGGTGATGAAATGAGTACAGACACCGTCACAATACCCAACATCCAGGTACAGTTGACCGTCGAGCAGTTGATAGCGGCCGTGCGTCAGTTAGAACCTGGGGGGCGGGCAAAACTTGCGAAGGCATTAGCCGATACGGAGTTGGATACGGAATTAACGCAGCTAATTGCCGAATTATATAGTCAAGCGCCCGTTGACGAGATCTCTGACGACGATATTTCGGCAGAAGTCCGGGCAGTGCGCCAACAACGTTCGTAGTCGAATATGTTACGCATTGTCATCGACACCAATATCTGGATTCGCATTTTGCTGAGGGGTCGCGTTACATTGCCCATCTTATACGCCTGGCACGCCAACCAAGTTCAATTGATTACCAGCATGGCCTTATTGGACGAATACAATGATGTCTGGCGCCGTCCCAGGTTGCGTAAACAAATTGATCCATTTCAGGCAGAAAAGTTATATCGCCAGATGTATTCTCGGGGCGAGATAGTCAAATTAAAGACGGTCCCACCTCGCTGCCGCGATCCCAAAGACCACCCTGTACTAGCAACAGCTATAGATGGTCACGCAAATGCTATTGTGACTGGTGACGATGATTTACGCGCTGATGATGATTTACGCAATGCTATGATTGATTATGGGGTACGACTTTGGGGAGTTCAATCGTTGCTTGATGTACTTGAAAACACATAGATAACCATAGATGGCTAACGGTGGATTAATGGAGATTCAACGAGATTTCCAGCTGGAGTTTGACGAGCAAACCTATCTTGATTTTCATGGCGAGCGCATGGCGCGCCTGCTGGAACGACCCTCGGTGCGCAGCCAGTTCGAGCAAGCCATGGTAGAGGCTGCTGCCATCGTGCAACCGGCTGCCTGTTTCAGTGCGTTCCCCATCAAGCGTTTCATGCACGAGCGAGTTGAACTGGTCGGGGGAGCACGATTGGGTGGGGGTCCCTTTACGGAGGTCATCGGCGGGGCCGAGCAACTGATTCTGGCCGTCTGTACCGTCGGCAATGGAGTCGATGCTCGTCTTAAGGAATTGCAGAAAGAAGGACAACGGTTTACCGTTTTGGTCCTGGACGAGCTTGCTACTTGGGCTGTTGATCAGATTCGCCAGCAACTTTGCCGGCAATTCGAAGCGGAGCAGCGATCCCAGGGCAGATACACCAGCACGGTGCTATCCCCCGGAGAATCGGCGTGGTCGGTCAGTGATCAATCGGTGATTTTTGATCTATTGAACACCTCGGTGATTGACGTGAATCTGAGCCCGGGTATGGTGATGTATCCCCTAAAATCTCTCTCGATGGCTATGGGCATTGGCCCAAGGGCAATGGGGCAACCGGGTCTGACCAACTGCGACTATTGTAGTATGAAAGATCGTTGCAAATATGCCCGTTTGGGTGGGCATGCTGTGATAAACTTCTCATAAAATCATATCTGCGCATTTATCCTTACGAGAAAACTAGCGGGGCTGCGCCTCAGGCAGACAAGACATAGGTCAGGGATGAGCACAGAAACCCGAGAAAAATAAAAACTTGTCCGTTCCGTACCCGAGCCTGCCTCAAAGGCCGTCTTCAATTTTGGCTAAGGCATTGGATTTTGTGATTTCATATGTCATGTGTTTTAATTACAATGGTTTTAATTATTTAGTCTTCAATAGTTTTGTTTGATTCCACCGCCTGCGTCTTAGCTTCCTGTTGCATCGGATCGGGCGACTCCATTTGAAGATTAAATGGTCAGAATGTTTATCAGCGGATGCTCCTTCGTCCGCTCCATTCGGAGGTCGTTGACAGATGCAAAATGTTCTTTGATGCCAGTTGGTACCCGTTTCATGAGTGCTCTTCCACTTTGGATCAGGGGGTAGAGCGCCCATTCAGTCATTACTCTTCCGAATTTTTAAGCCTCTACTTTACATATTAGATGCGATCGCCCTGATCCTAAAGTCGCTTATCGCTGTCAGCCACCCAAAGACAAGAAATTTCATATTAGAAAACAGTCCACAACAACTTTTAGGAGGTATATCAATGATCTTTGGAAAATGGGAAGTTCTTTTGGTAGACGATGAACCTGATGTACTAAGCATGTCAAAGCTGGTGATGCGAAATATTGATGTATATGGTCTACCAATAAAGTTACATTCAGCACAGAGCAAAGCTGAGGCCATTGAAATTCTTAAATACACACCAGACTTAATGCCCTTAACCTCTGTGGCATTTATCGACGTGGTGATGGAAACCGACACCGCTGGCCTTGAGCTTTGCCAATTTATCCGTGAAGAGATGGACAATAAGATCACTCAGCTTTTTATCCGTACGGGACAGCCTGGCATCGCACCGGAGCGGGAGATCGTAGACCGTTACGATATCAATGGATACTTTACGAAGATAGAAGCCACTGAGGACAAGCTATATACCCTTGTAAAGAGTGGTGTACGCCAATATCTATGGTCTAATCTTTCGCTGGCAGGTGCGTTGATCGTAGGAAACGCTATTTCAACATTGAGCACGAAAGAAAAGCTCATGGAGAGTCTTGGGAAGACCCTACAGGACCTTAATGCGATAGGAGAGACCTTAGCTGCTTCAACAGCGCTCAAAGGTGCTGTGTTAATCGACGATAGCATGATAGTGGGAATTGAATGGAATGAGAAAGAGGTTGTAGAGGTGAAGGATCGCCTCAGTCAGCTTGAGGGCATCTCTTTAAGCCGAGATGGAGATAAATATGTCAATGATGGAGAGAATATGCTTATCAAAGTTACCTCACAGCCAAATCGTCCAGAGCTCAATTTGATATTCAAAACAACCGTTGATCCCCCACATTCTATTGTCGACTTGATCTATCGCCCTTGGATGAACGTAGCATATATGTGGTATCTGGCAAAGTGATCCAGAGTATTGAGAACCCTGTAGCACGAAGCCCAAGCTAAGGACGAAGTACGAGAACGAGCCAATTTAGGTGGCTGATAGCGATAAGCGATGATGGTGACCTCCACGACAGCAGGGGTTATTCTATCAAGGTCGAAGCCGTGATTGACAGCTTTACTTACTGTTCAAGATTGCTGTACGCTTATTCGTAAAGACCAGGTTACTGCTCACGGCGTACGCGCAACGAATGACTTTGTCGCTAAATCAGGAGTCCACTGAAAAAAGCCTATTAACCGCAAAGGACGCAGAGATCGCAGAGGTAAACATGGGGTTTCACGTGGAAAAGCGCATCCAAACGCCATCATTTTTGCTGTTGTCTCAGCCTTCACTGCTTGATTAGACCTTTTTTCAGGGGAGTCAATCAGGCTTACAGGAAAAAACGCGCAATGTTATGGGAACATTCAAGATAGGAAGCATCCTAAAAGAAGTTCCCCTGTTTAGTCTGCTACCGGTCGAGGGGCTAGAAGAGTTGGTCAAGACCGGTCAAATTCTCTTGTTAGAAGCCGATCAGGTCGTTTGTCGGGAAGGCGAAAGATCGGATTCGCTGTATGTTGTCTTGGACGGCCAACTCAGAGTCTTTAAGCAGGATGAGGAAGGAAACGAAGTTGATATCGATGCCCTCAAGCTAGGCGACTATTTTGGCGAAATGGCTCTGCTTGATGATCAGCCCCGCTCGGCAACAATCACGTGTACCACCCCCTGCCGTCTTTTTATGCTGGATAAGACAACATTTCTGAACCTGCTTTTGAACCCCGAAACCCAGTCTATTGCCCTCTCCGTATTCTCGGTCCTGGTCAAGCGGATGCGAATCCTGATGGAGAGATATTTTGATGACGAGTTGGCTCATCGCACCTTGCAAGCTGAAATGGAGGCTCAACGGCACCGTTCGCTAGTCCAAATGGTGGCTGGCGTGGCTCATGAACTGAATACGCCACTTGGGATTGTCAATACAACCGTCGATATGATTGAGAAGCGGGTCCAGAGCGATAAACTTAGGGCTTCGCTGAGTGATGATGTTGTAGCTCAAGCTATCTTAGACGATATGCTTGAGGCGGCACAACTGGCCAGCCGTAATATAGGTCGGGCCCACAAATTGGTGCAGAATTTCAAAAAAATATCAGTGAGCCAGCTAACCTCTCACCGGGAAACAGTGAACTTATCGAGCCTGGTGCTGGATATTATTGGGTTGTTCAAAATCAATGCTCGCCAAGCCAAACTCCAGATTGAGGTCAACGACACTCTGCCTGATGAACTAAAAGCCTGGTCAGGCTACCCGGGCTATCTGACCCAGGTGTTGACCAATCTGCTATTCAACATCGAGCGATACGCCTATCCTAATCAGAATGGCGGCAGGATTGAAATTGGGCTGAGCACAGATAGAGAGCGTGTACCGGCCAATGTGGTGCTGACCGTGCAAGATTTTGGTCAGGGCATTGCTCCTGAACACCTCCCTCGCGTGTTTGAACCCTTCTACACCACAGGACGAAGTAAAGGTGGAAGCGGATTGGGGCTGGCCATTGTCCATTCTATCGTGACTGAGGCTTTATACGGGACTATTATGGTAGAATCTGGGCTCAACGATGGTACAAAGTTCATCATCAACTTTCCCCAAGTTATCCCTTAAGGGTCGGTGTCAAGGCTAAGCTCCGATCCGAAAAATGAGATGAAAAGACTCGGAAATGAGACATGGGCATTCCGTGAAGAAATAACATCATCGGGAGAGGCAATTGTAACGACTACCTTGATGACCACCAGATGACGCCGTAAATGAAGAAATGGACTCCTTCGATATGGACTCGTTTTTGTATTCGTTCGAGCCCAAATAGTTAGTAACTTCTGCTTATTATCCAACACGGCGCAGCACGGGACGGCTGGGTCCCTATCCATCTCTCCATGTTAGGCGGCAGTCACGAAAGCAGAGAGATTGTAGCGGTGGAGTCCTGCTCCACTGCTACTGATCGTAAACGGAAGGCTGAGGGGACGTGAGTGATGCTACAGCATCGCCAACACCGATATAGCGAGCGCCTGCCTCGATCTGTGCAATACCGTAGTCCAGTTCCAACTCCAGGCTAAAGCGCATCAGGTCATGTACAAGCTCTGGTTTTTGTACAGGTCAACCACGAAATAGTTGATGTTTCGAAGCATAGCCGATTCTTGAAAAGGCGCCTCGACCCAAGCGAAAACAACCTTGTCATCTCCTAGTTCTTGCAGAGGAATCATGAGCGCCTTAATCTGTTCATGCATGCGATTGTTGCCCAGTGGATCGGGTAACCGCAGCTGTTTGAGATCATCATGACCTTTGATGAATGACTCATCGCTGACCCCTGGTACATCATCCTCCTGCCAGTAGAGGGAAGCCCCTACTATCTCGGCCTCGCGCACAGCATCAGTTCCCACATAGACGCCTGGGTACTTATTTTCGGTAAAAACATACTTGAGTCCACTGAAAAAAGCCTATTAACCGCAAAGGACGCAGAGATCGCAGAGGAAAACATAGGGTTTCACGGGGAAAAGCGCGTTCAAACCCCACGATTTTTGCTGTAATCTCGGCCTTCACTGCTTGTTTAGACCTTTTTTCAGGGGAGTCATACTTAATACGAACCGAATTGTCAAGCCGCTTACAGAGTTGTTTCGTGCAATTTCAACCTATGCGTGGCGTCTCCAACCCCGCCATCGCCCGCACCTCCTCGATGTACGCAACGATGTTCTCCATCGGCGTATCCCATAGCACCTGATGGCTTGTCTGTAGTATGTAACCGCCACCCCGCCCCAGGTTCTCGACCAACCAACGCGTCTCCTCCCGCACATCTTGCGGGTTTCCGAACGGCATGGTGTGTTCGACGTCCAGACCACCATAGAAGGTGACTTTATCGCCGTAGAGCTCTTTCATCTCCAGGCGGTCCATGGCCGCCGGTTCCAGGGGATTGAAGATATCCAGACCGATCTCGACCAACTCGGGGAAGAGGGGCTGGATCTGGCCGTCAGAATGCAGGCCCACATAGACGCCACGTGCGTGACAATGGTCGAATATTTTAGCCAATCTCGGCTTGATGAATTTACGCCACATCTTGGGGCTGAACATGAGGCCGGAGGAAGTGCCCCAATCATCGGCAAAATAGAAGCCGTCGACGCCGATGTCGATCTGCTGGTCGATGATGGGGATATCCCATTCTATGAGAATTCTGTCCATTAACTCGTGCACGAACTCTGGCCGCTGAATCATGTCCACCATGAGCTTGGTCATGCTGCGGATGCTCCAGGCGCGCTCGAACAGCGCCATGCCCAGCTTACCAAAAATGAAGGCCTTATCCCGCCAGCGTTCCGCCAGAGCGGCGGCCGGGTCGAAACGGCCCGCACGGTAAGGGTCGGGCATCTGGTAGGAGTCAAGCAAGGTAGGATCTTCCTCGAGCGGATAAGCTACCGGGTGGGGCATGCCGGAGTGGCGGTCCCACATGCAACCAAACTCATCTTCGTGCAACTCTCCAGCCTCGTCCAGATTGGTGTGGACAGGCCCGCCGCTGGGTGTGAGATCGAGCTGCTTGATCTCGGTGGCCCAGGGATTGTAGTTGAAGTCGGTTCCGATTTTGACTACATGATTGCCGATTAATTCCGCCACTTCCTCGCTGGTCTGCAGGCCATAGTAGTCACGGATCTTGTGATAAACCATGGGAATGGCATGGAAATTGTAGGGAATGTAGTCAGTTTCTTCGTGGGCGATGGCCTTTAAGACGCGCTCTCTGCGGTTGCTGGGTGTTCCGTAAGCTGACAAATCCATGGTTACTCCGATGGGGCGTGTTGCGTGTTACGTGTTGCGTTGTCTTCAGGAGGAGATAATGATCTGGTCATACAGTTTATGGATCAATGTATGGTCTCCTAATGCTGTGCCTTCTTGCATGGCGGCGGCTGTGCCGCAGGCCACGGCGCGCCGGGCAGTCTCTGCGGGGTTACAGCCGTCTAACGTCGACCAGATTAATCCGGCCAAGGTGGCATCACCGGCGCCAATGGGACTGCGAGCGTCGATGGTTGGTGGGGTCGCC
>PIVW01000819.1 GCA_003353825.1 Chloroflexota bacterium | reverse complement strand
TGTGCGAAAAACACTGTCATTTTCTAAATCTGATAGCTTCCATGAGGCGGTACTCCTATTATACCTCCACTATTACAACACAGAATGGTGTCCTATCAGTTAATATATAACCACTACCACTTTTTGCAGCCCCATCACCGTCTGCACCAGGGCCTGCTCCCGGTTCTCTCCGGCATTGACCACCACCAAAACACCATCCACGGCCTGCCCTAGAACGATGGGGTCGGTAACCGCCAGAGCCGGGGACGAGTCGAATACTACGATATCATGATCTTGCAGAATTCGATCGGTCAACGCCTGCATCTTGTGGGAACCCAAAAGCTCTGACGGGTTGGGAGGCAACTGGCCACTGGTGATCACCCACAGGTCCTCTACCGATGTAGGTGATAACAAGTAGCTGATATTATCCTCAGGTATCTTCTCCGATAACAAGGCGCCGGTCAGGCCCACGGTGTTGGGCAAGTCCCAGATGGTATGCTGGCGGGGTTTGCGCAGATCGGCATCGACAAGCACTACTCTGTTGCCTGCCTGGGCCAAGACTACTGCCAGGTTGGCGGCGGTCACACTCTTGCCATCTTCAGGTCCGGCGCTTGTGATCAGCAAGGTGCGGATTGGGGTATCCACGCCGGAAAACTGAATGCCTGTACGCACAGCGCGATAGGCCTCCGCATTGGATGAGCGCGGGTCTATCAGCGTTACGATCGACCGTTCCCGGCCTCGGCGCCTTCGATCCTTCGCTACCACACCCAATGTATTCAAACCTGTGCTGCGTCCCACATCATCGGGTGTCTTCACGGTGTCGTCCAGGTATTCGATCAAAAAGGCCGCCCCCAAACCGAGCATAGCGCCGACAATGCCTGCCAGCAAGGTATTCATCAGAACCCGGGGCCTGACCGGGCTGATGGGCACGAGTGCCTCTTCGATCACGGTTATGGTATCCAGCCCAGAGGCTTCGGCCAGGCGGATCTCTTCCAGTTGGGCGAGAATAAAGCTGTAGCTGCTGCGGTATTGGGCCAGACGATTCCCCAATAGAATGCGCCGGTTCTCACTCTCCAGGTCGACTACACCGTTTAAGGCCTGGATCCTTCCTTCCACCTGCATGATCTCCTCATTGATCGATGCCAATTCTGTCTCCAAAGCCCCCATCGACTCGCGAAAACGCTCAGATTGCTGGGCGCGGTTGAAGGTGATAAACACCTGGGGTAAGTTATTGGCAATAGCTGCCGCTACGAAGGGGGATGGGTGCTGTACCTGCAAGTCTATGAGTTGTGTATCGCGCAGCGGTTGCACTGAGATATCAGCCAACTCCATATGCTTTTCGACATCTTCAACCACCGATTCAAAGGCCTTGATCAGCACCGGTCTTGCCGTCAGTTTATGCGCATAGGTGCTTGTCAGGCGCTCGTTCATGAGGATATCATCATAGGACACGAGGGGACTGTTGTCCTCACCGGGGCTCACTTCCAGACGGGTAGAGGCCTGGTAGATCGGCGTCTGGTAGATGCTGAAGGCGTAAGCCGCCCCCGCCGCAACCATCGCTGCCAACAGGATCAACCACAACCATTTTCTAAAGAGATGCCAGTATTCGAGTAGTTCCATAGTCTACTCCTGCCAATGGGCACGTACTACTTGTTGCCCGGTTTTGCAGGGGCTTGGGTGTACAGATCGATGAATAAATCCTAGATCGACGCACGCTTGATCGTTTCGTCTTAAGGACTTAAGACAGAATAACTTGCCGAATTGCTCCCTGAAATGGCGAAAGAGTTCGGCAAGTTATTGAACCCTAAGTCCTAAGCTAACCGGAGCCAGGCAGCGTCACATTCTCAGCGTTCAACTGCGTCCTAATCCTATTCGACCGCGTTCAACATGTGCCTGACTAGGTTCTGTTGACATTTGCTCTAGCCACCAATGAATTGCTCCCACATGTCACCCTGAGCGGGTCAAACACGCGACTTTCACGATCTCGAAACGCCAGCGAAGGGTCTCGCGATCAT
>PIVW01000262.1 GCA_003353825.1 Chloroflexota bacterium | reverse complement strand
GCCCAAAACCACGGCGAAAATGGTGGATAGCCCGGCGATAATCAGCGAGTTCTTCAAGCGATCGAGGTAGTCGCTGGGGCCTGTGATGACCTGCCCGCTCTCGAGGGCAACTCGGTCAAATAGGCTGAGTCCACCTGTCTCGGCAGCGGCCTGTAACTCCTTTATCTTGTTTGGCGGAGCAATGGCACGCTCAGTAAAAAGCAGGACAAACCCTTCCAGAGTCGGATCAAAAATTATCTTCGGCGGCACCGATACCACATCGGGGCGCGTCTTAAAGGCGGTTGATACCATCACAAAGATAGGGATAAGCATAAAAAGGGCAAGGATGACAATGATAATTGCCCTTAGATTATGAACTCGACGTGACCGAGGACTGATTTTATCCACCCGGATAGATTCGGTGACAGGTTTGCCAGGGCCGATTTCATAAAAATCTGACATGGTCTAGTCCTCCTCTTTGGCTTTGTTGAGGTAGCGGATGTAGAGATTGCTAATGGCGATGATGAGGATGAGGATGATGTATGCCAAGGCGCTGGCACGTCCTGTGCGCCATTGGCCCAAGAATGCCTGCCGGTAGAGATTGACGGCAATCAATTCTGTTTGATCACCCGGCCCACCACCTGTCATGCCCATTACCAGGTCGAAGCTCTTGAAGGCTTCGATGGTGCGAAAGAGGATGGCAATCATCAAGAGCGGCATGACCTGCGGCACTGTGATTCGCCAAAACTGGAACCAGGAACTGGCCCGGTCGATTATAGCTGCTTCATAAAGATAGTCAGGAATCGCCTTTAGACCGGAAAGCACCAACAACATCACGAATGGCGTCCACATCCAGATATCTACCAGCGCCACCGCCCATAAGGCCAGATTGGGAACTGGTATATTGGCAAAACGAGACCCGAGCATGTCCGGCGCTCCCACCGCGCTCTCGAACCCGAGCAAGTAGTTGAAGTAACCAAAACTTGGGTTATACATCAGCTTCCAAAACAGGCCCACCACCACCGGCGATAACATCATCGGGATCAGGATGAGGGTGGTGACCAAGCCGCTGCCTTTAAATTTCTCACGGACTAGAACGGCCAGGCTGAAGCCCAAAATAGTTTGCCCAAGGACTGTTACCAGCGCATAGCGCCCAGTGGTAGCGAAATACTTCCACATTTGAGGATCTGTCAAGATGTCGACATAGTTCTTGATACCAACCCACTGCGGCGCAGCACGATTAATGGCCGAATAGTCAGTAAATGATAAGAATAAACTATAAACTAAGGGGAAGAAATTCCAAGCAATCAACAAAACCAGGGTGGGCCAAATGAAGATATTCATAATGGCCTTGTCGCTCAACTCGCGGCGCTGGTGTTGAGGTTGGGCCTGCCCTGTGGTCTGAATTTGAGCCTGAGTACTGGCTGTCATAGTTTGTTCCTTGGCGTATCCAGACGGGAGAGGCTGACCTCACCTCCCCCGCCATGGATGTTAGCGTAATGCTTGTACTGTGCGATTACTCGATATAGCCAGCATCGCGTAGGATTTCTTCGTGCTCTGCGGCGATTGCGTCCATCGTTTCTTGGGCGGTGCCTTCACCACCGACGATGTAGGCGCTTAGATGGCGCTGCGATACCTCGAGGAGTTGACCAAATTCGGGAATATTCCAGAAGTCCTTGACGTTCTGCATGGTATCGGCGAAGGCCTGATTGTACGGGGTGGCATTCAGGAACTCTTCCGACTCGAAAACAGCCTGGTTGGTGGTATAGCCGCCAAACTCAGCCCACTTGGCCTGAACTTCGTCACTGCCGAACCACTCGAGGAAATCCAAAGAGGCTTGCTGGTGCTCGGGGCTGATGTAGGACACGATGCTAGTGCCCTGACCACCCAAGGCAGCACCACGTTCGCCAGAGGGTCCGGCAGGATTCTGGAAGAATCCCATCTTATCCCAGTAGTCGGGATTGGTGCCGGGGTTGACCAACGCTGGCAAGAAGGCGAAGTAATTCATGCCCATCACAGCCTGACCGCCGACCATGGCGTCATTGACTTCAACGAAGAAGGCATTGCTGAGGCCGGGCGCCTGGCAGCAGTCATACAGCTCTCTGTAATATTCCACCGCAGCCACGGCTTTAGGGCCATTTATCACGCCCTGGACGTTATTGTCAGCATCTTTCCAGTCAGCGCCGAAGGGGAACAGTGTGTTTTCGACACCCATAGTCATGGCATCGTAATCTTTCTGGGTATAGATGGCGACGCCATAGAGGCCGTCATCGGGGCGGGTGAAGAACTTTGCAATGTCCATGAACTGGTCGTAGGTCTGAGGTACGTCTAGCGCGTAACCATATTCGGCCTCAAAGGCAGTCATCTCATGCTCATCTTCGAACAGGTCCTTACGATAGCCAAATCCATCGGCGTCACCTTCCGTGGGGTAGGCCCAGTAGGTGCCGGAACCGGTGGGGTACTCACCATAGTAGGTCAAGGTCGCAGGCACGACACTATCTGCAAGACCTGTGTCATTCAGGAAATCAGTCAATTCCAGATAGTGGCCCTGCGTGGACATCTGCCCCAGCCACTGGCTGTCGCCGACGACCATGTCATAGCTGTCGCCTTGTGCGGACATCTCGGTAGCAAAGAGATCGTAGAATGTCGGCCAGGGTTCCTGGATGATGTTGACCTTGATGCCGGTCTCTTCTTCATAGAGATTACCGACCTGTTGCAAGTAGTCGGCCGGATCCCACTGCGCCCAGAGGATGTTCAGTTCTTCAACGGAAGCCACCTCTTCCGCTGGTTCTTCCGCGGCAGGTTCTTCCGCGGCCGGCTCTTCGGCAGCTGGGGCCGGTGCAGGTGCTGCTGTGGCGCAGGCTGCAACCAGGACAACCAGCAAAATCATAGAGAAAAGTACGAGTAGTCGCTTCGACATGTTTGAGACTCCTCCTTAAAAAGAGTAAGAAAAGAAATTGAAAAACGTTGAATCGAGGTACTTCTTGTGTATTTAGCCGTGCGTTCACCTCCTTTGGTGTTAGTAACGGTCGATCATCGACCGTCGATTGGCTAGGGGACGTGTATAGGAATTCAAGGCGATAATGACCGAAATACTGAATCTGGCCTTCGCCTGAATAGCAAATTGGATGATCAGTAGTTATGGCTATATCGCCGTAGAATACTCTCCCTGAGCATATTGATATGGTCACGCGTGGCCTCTTCGGTGCCCTTGGCATCTCCAACGGCCATACGTTCGACGATGATGCGATGTTCGTAGGTACATTGTTGCAGTCTTTCAACGTCGTTACCAATGTCGATGGACAGATGTGCTATGCGATTTCTGATTTGAAGTGACAACTCGCCCAACAGTTGGTTGGGACAGGCTTCACTAATCGTCTCGTGAAACGTGTTGTCGGCGTTCGACCAGGCCAAGCGATCATCTTTGCTAACGGCGCTCTCCAAATCCCCCAAAGCCGTCCACAAAATCGCTAACTGGTCCTCCGTGATAGCTTTCGTAGCCAGACGCACCAACTCCGGCTCCAGAACCGAACGGATATGGATGGCATCCATCACTTCCCTTAGCGAAGGCGCCGCAACTGTGACAGCTCGCCCCGGAATCACCTGAACCAATCCCTCCTGCGCCAATACCTGTAAGGCTTCTCTTACCGGTGTTCGGCTGATCCCCAACTGCTTGGACAAACGAGTCTCTGACAACGGCTGGCCGGGTTGAAGTTCGGCTAATCGTATCGCTTCTTTGATACGCTCGTATGCGATATCCTTTAGCAACAGAGAAGGATTCGAGCTTGCGAGATCGCTATGACTCGATTGCTGTGCTGCAGCCTGATCTGCCAATGACCAATTCTCTCCACGTTGAGTGCGTCGGTGCTGGTGGGGGAATATACAACCTGTATGCAGCTAGTATGGCCAGCATTATACCCACAACTGCGCCCTTGTCAAACCCACTGTAAGCGCCTTTACCTTTTCTGACAAATCGTTCAAGATGTTTCCGCCCAAAACAGGCTGATATCAGGTAGGCCTGACGCATACCATGTCTGTAGTCGTTCTACGGACTGCTCTAGCAGGCATTCGACTTGCTCTCGTTCTAATGGATCTGTGGGAACAGCTTGCCAGCTCGAATCGAGAATAGGGGTGAGATTGATGTTCGGGTCTAGTACGGCTGGTTCGAGTGAAGCCAGGGCGGCAGCAGCGCCGAAGGCATAGCGCTCGGGCGAGATACCTTGTGACATGATCACCCGCATCGTGCCGATGAGTCTATCCTGCCAGCCCAATTTCCGACGTGGGTCCCGGCCTACACGTTCAATGGTATCGCGCAGAAAGGGGTTGGTCATGCGCTCTAATAAGTCTTCGGCGTAGTGCCGATATCCCTGAACTGTAAACAAGGCATCCACATCCCCATGCTTTTGTATCAAGGCTGCCCCTGATTCGCCAACAAAGGCATCTGTCATGAATGGAATCATTCCTGGCACCGACCGAAGTTCAGAGATGTGCTCGACGCCTACCATCGCACCAAGATAAGCGGCCAGGGCATGCGTTGCGTTATGGCCGTATAACTTCGCTTCCTCGAAGGGCATCAGGTTCTTTTTCTCTGCGAAGACTTCGATACCGCGTTGGAATGTACGCTGGTCGCCAAAATCGATCGCTGAAATCAGGATACGGTTAAACGCTTCTACCAAATAGGCGCGATCGGCCTGCGGCGTTGTGATGGCAAGACCCTGCGACTCTATCTCAGCTCGATCGGTGACGATCCCGCTCATTTTGCCGATGACCGTGTTCAAGAACCTGACACGCTCCTTGATCTGAGATAGTTCGTCAGCAGGAATGGCAGAAAACACTTTGGTTTCGAGGATCTCGGCGGCATAGTTATTGTTCTCTGCAGCATAAACGACGGCAGGCGGACCATTCAGTCGAATTTTCTGCCTCAGCCCCTCCGCCAGAACCGCATGAAGGCTGCCAGGGCCAGCAGACTCGTAATAATCGACGCTGGGAATGGCCGTGCCGATCTCATGTGCTGCTGCGATCGAGGCAATGAGTCGTTCACGATCTTTGTTGATGGCAGGGTTCTCTATCTCGACCGCACCGATATCCACGCCTTCGATCCGATCGGCATGTGCGATATTAACGGTAAAATGTCCACCGGCAGTGCGTACCAAATCCACAACATCAGGTAAGATCTCTGCTACGACTAACCGCCCAAAATTATCTGAATTCAAAGCTTCATATAAGAAAAGCCCGGTCTGAATCGCTCCAAAACCGAAACCAACGTAAATCTTGTCGCCATCAAGGGCCATGCAGTATCTCCGTCGATAGAAGGGTGGCAAGATAAATTACGTATCTGACGCCATACAAGTAGATTTTAACAGAGCGGATTCGGAGTTACAATTAGGATAAAGGGGCGAGGTCTGAATCTTCAGCGCCCTATATTTGGCGGTCGCCTGTTGAGGAAAGCATGTGCATAGGTAAGATGTTGGCTGCTGCCGCAAACGCCTCATTGGGGCCTGTGAAAATCGTTCTTCCGCTAAAGGGTGTCTCTATGTTAGACCAACCAGGGGCCGAATTCTGGGATCCGGAAGCTGACCAGGCCTGTTTCGCTGCGATCAAGGCCCACCTGAATCAGGCCATCCCGCTTCACGAACTCGACCACAATATCAATGACCCCGAGTTCGCCGATTTCTGCGCTGACCTACTTATTGAAATACTAGCTTAACTACGTATTACGGAATGACACTGCAAAAATCGGCATGGTTCATTCTGCCGAGTTTGCATCTTAGCTAACCCAAGTTTGCGATTGCGAACAGAACCAAAGATCAATGACTAAAGATCAAGGATTCCTCTGCCGATCATCCCCACTCTTCAAGCTTTGATCTTATATCTTTTGATCCTCAGAACATCACTTTGTAAGTACGTGGGACGCTGATTCTGAACCACGCTCAAAATTCCAATCCAGGAGTCATTGTCATGGCACGCATCAAACGTAAAGAGATTCTCAGACGTCTACAAGCACAGCGAGACGCTGGCCAGCCCATTGTAGGCTGCGGCGCAGGCACCGGTATCTCGGCCAAGTTCGCAGAGAGGGGCGGCTGTGATCTCATTATTATCTACAATTCAGGACGCTTCCGCATGGCCGGGCGGGGGTCCATGGCCGGGCTTTTGCCCTACGGTGATGCCAATGCCATCGTCGTGGAGATGGCGTCTGAAGTACTGCCCGGTGTCAAGGATACGCCCGTGCTGGCCGGTGTCTGTGGCACCGATCCCTTCCGCCTCATGCCAGTCTTTTTGAGGGAGCTCAAACATGTGGGATTTTCGGGTGTGCAGAATTTCCCCACAGTTGGACTATACGAAGGAGGCTTTCGGGTAAATATCGAAGCGACGGGGATGGGCTATGACAAAGAGGTAGAGATGATCGCCCTTGCCCGGAAGATGAAGTTGTTTACCTCTCCCTATGCCTTTACTGCCGACGAAGCCAAGGCGATGGCAGAAGCGGGCTGTGACATGTTGGTTTGCCATGTTGGTACGACCACTGCCGGCAGCATCGGCGCCGCCAAGGCCTTAACCCTAGATCAGGCTGTCGATGGGGTTATGGAGATGGCAGAGACCGCTTGGTCGATCCGACCTGATCTGATCACGATTTGCCATGGTGGCCCATTTGATGAACCAGAGAATGTTGCCCTTGCCTTAACGAAAATGCCCGGTATCGCCGGCTTCTATGGTGCTTCCAGTATCGAGCGGCTACCGACCGAACGGGCGATTCAAGGACAAGTCGCAGCGTTCAAAGGATTGGCATTAGCTGGCTAATTCATCGTGGCGCAAGTAGCTACGCGGTTTGTAGTAGGCGATCCATCGCCGTAACAGGTGCATAAAAGCGCTAAAGCGCTTACTACAAACTATCTCTTTACATATGTCGCTTTGTACTAGTACAGTGCGGCGTAAGTATGTGTACAGATAAACCGCTCTAGCCGAGTCCGTGACTCGGCGGGTCACGGACCCGCCTGGAGCACTTAGACTGTGTGGCGATTTACGCCCAGATGTACTAGCCATGATACATTTTGCAATACAAAGAACATTAGTTCCACTGTATCTCCTGGGATTTGCTACACAGGTGGTCAAGTATGGTACACTCACCTCCAGGGAACAAACTTCAAATAAACTCGTATTGATAAAGGAGCCCGTCGCTAATCCTCACTCCTCTCCCACTCCTGAAAAATGTCTGACCGTAACTGGCCTACCTGGCAGGTATTAGCCATTCTCATTCTGATCATCGCTGCAACCTTATTTGTGTTAGATGGGTTGCTCGGTGTTGTGCTCCCTCAAGAGATTGCAACTGCGCCGACCGCTGTTCCTACCGAACCGTGGCCTACGCCCTTGCAGACGCGCACAGCAACCTCAACCGTGCCACCCACCGTAACGCCAGTCCCGACCGAGACACCGGGCCCTTCCGCCACTCCAACACACACACCATCACCAACCTCTACGCCCAGTCCGACCCCAACCCCCACACCAACCCCTCGTGTCATCATCACGGACATCAAGGGTCTGGGAAGACTGGAGACTGTGCAGTTCGTCATGCAGGTTGTTGTGGATATGGAGAAGGAGCCAAATTCTCTGTGGCAAAGGGTCTTCGGCACCGACAAGATATTGCTCATCGCCAATGGTGAGGTGACTGCGGGATTCGATCTAGAAGCTATTGAAGCACATGACATTACCATCAAGAGCGACAGTGTCAGCATTGTCTTGCCACCACCCGAGATTTTCGCAACGCGTGTGGACAATAGCTCTACCCAGGTCTACATGCGAGAGACAGGCTTCCTGGTCAGCCCAGATAGAAAATTCGAGGGAACGGCCAGACTTCGTGCTGAACGTGAATTACTGGCATGGGCAGAAGAGAACGCAATCAGAAACAAGGCAGAAGAGCTAGGCACGGTGTATCTCGAAAAATTCTTGCGCTCACTTGGTTTCACTCAGATTACATTCATCGTTGAGACACAATTATGACCGCCGAAGAACATCCTGTGGCCGAGACAGGTGAAGCTTTGCAAATGGTTGATACGGCCGACTCTTACAGCCCGGATCCGCCACAGCCTAAAAACCGCAGCACGCGTCGTTTCGTAGGTGTCATTCTACTAATC
>PIVW01000818.1 GCA_003353825.1 Chloroflexota bacterium | reverse complement strand
GACAGGTTTCTTTGACCGCTCTCAAGTTGCGTCACATGGTGATCATTCCAACTTTCGCTTTCGAGCCTGTCGCTTGATATTCTTGTTACGCGTACAAGCATATTTTTGGTAAGGTACTAATTTGCAGGCCCAGGCCAACCAACAAAAGGGTGTTTCACTTTGGGGCTTGAGCGATTTTGATGCGGCGCTAGCTGCCTTGCGGCAAGCGGCAGAACTGGCGGAGCGAGTTCAGGCATGGCCGGTGCTGGCTCAAAGTCTGTGCACGTTGGCTGACATCCACATCGAACAAGGTGATTTCCCTGCTGCCGATCAGGTACTGCGGCTGGCGATGCGCTTGAGCCAGGCTGA
Organism: Chloroflexota bacterium; assembly: GCA_003353825.1. The sequence continues at coordinate 1,648 of PIVW01000818.1, read as the reverse complement.
GGGTAACGAGGTGCTAGAAAGCCAGGTGTTTCATTATCTGGGTATCGTTTCTCATCTCCAGGGCGGCTATGCAGATGCAGAGCGCTTTTATGTCGAAACCATCGCCGCAAAAGAACAGATCGGAGACCGCACAGCAGTTGCACCTCTGTACAATAACCTGGGCATCATTTATGCTGCCCACGGTGATTTTAGGGGGGCGACCCGAGCGTTCGACAGATCCTTGGCGATCAAACGGAGAATTGGAAATGAATTGGGTGTGGGTACAACCTATGTCAACCTCGGCCTCATGGCTCACTCTCTGGGCGAGTACGACAGGGCCGAACGCTACTACGACAGCTGTATTGCGATCCAGCGTCGATTCAGCAACGTGGCGATCGAAGCAGAAGCATTGGCTTACCTGGGTCTGCTCGATTACCATCGCCACAGCTATGATCAGGCTGAAGCCTATTGCAGACAGGCACTCTCGCTGATCGAACAACATGCCTTTCACACAACCCATGCTTTCAGTTTGCTCTTTCTGGGTCATGCGCTTGCGGCTCAAACACGCTACGCCGAAGCCAAGGTCACGTATCAGCAGGCTCTGTTAATGTCAGAACGCAAGCATCAGCTCCATTACCGACCCGAGGGTTTGGCCGGCCTGGCGGCAATTGCATGGGCGCAAGGGGATGCGAGTACAGCACGATCTCTGGTTCTTTCGATCATCACACACATTGAACAAAATCTCCCCAACTGCCCCAACAGGCATGGGCTAGATGGCGCGTACGAACCCTTCTGGGTTTATCTGATCTGCTTTAAGGTGCTGTCGGTGCAGGAACACGCTCAGGCAACATGGTTGATCGAGATCGCTTATAACGCCCTGCTGCACTCGGCCCGCCAACTCGATGGCCAGGAACGGTCGGTGTACCTGAACGGAATCCGTGCACATCAGGAGATTTTAGCGCTTGGGAAAGGGAAAGACTACAAAGCGCCCTCAGGCGCTAACCTCGCACCTGAACACAGCCCTTGAGGGGGCTTCGTTGTCTTAGCGGCGAATTCATTCTCTGAAGTGCTGAATTCATTGCCCGCGTCGATTTTCTATGCTAACATCAACCTAAAATAGTGCCGCAAACAGCGGTGTGAATTGCTTAATGGCTTCGCCAAGGGGCGCATAAAAGACTTGGGGGAGGAAAGTAAACACGACATCATTTTTAGGGTAAACTTTCGAGGAATTATCACAAACCTGAAAGGATAACCAAGAACAATGCCGTGTTTAATGAAAACTATACGCCAAACTAACCCAGAATGCCAGATCATGCTTGATGAACTTGCCGAGGCGGCTACGCTATCACTGATAATAATAGCGGCATGGCAATTAGCTCGTATTCTAGCAGCTAAATTGGTGGAAGAAACGCTGGCAAACAGAGCTCAAGCAAAAACAGAGTGGGGTAAATGCGAAAAATGCGGTAAATGATTGCAGAGTAAGGGTCTCGCAGCTCGGGAAATAAAGAGTCTTATCGGCGTTATCAAGTGGAAGCGTCGGTTGGGTCGCTGTCCTAGCAGATGTGTCATTGGGTAGGTCGCTCCATTAGACAACGCCTTGGGATTAACACCAAATCAAAAAAGTGATAGTAGTCTGCAACAAATTGCCTGTTTAGCAGCCATCTTTGTG
>PIVW01000817.1 GCA_003353825.1 Chloroflexota bacterium | reverse complement strand
TGTTTATTGGGTGCTGCATAATCTTATGCGCTCCCATTTTACAACCAAACAGGCGCCTGCGGTGGCACTGGGCATCCTTGAAAAGGGATTTTCTTTGGCGGAATTGTTCAAAATCCAAAAAATCTCACTGGCGCTGACTTGAATCTAATCAATCCCATTCAACGACCCCAGTGCCTTAACCGTTCACTATTAATTATTATCCTCCGCTTTGTGCTTCTGGCCTCACTCCAAGGCTTACTGGGAAGACCTTGTTCACAATCTGACTAAAGAACAGAGCGCATGAGCATGCCCATAACTCATCTAGGACACGCCCATAGTAATTGAGGGTTTCACGGGGAAAAACGCGTCCAAACCCCCACCATTTGTTACTGTTGTCTCGGCCTTCACTGCTTGTGTAGACCTTTGTAAGGGAAGCCAACAAAGGTTTGATTATGGAAGCGCACAGACGTTCTAGTACACCCCCATGTTACGTAAAATTGGGTGAAGTGTGGTAAAATAAGAGCTACCATGCAAAGCACTGTAGAAGCAACGAATAAACCTCTGGGCGTCATCGATTCTATTCAGGGGGGATTCACTCTCGTCAATCGCCGACCCTGGCTGCTGGCACTACCAATCCTGCTCGATCTCATCATTTGGTTGAGTCCAAAGCTGTCGGTCGCTCCTCTAATGGAACGGGGTATCGAGTTGATTTTTAGCCAGCCCGATCTACCGCCAGAATTGTCAGAAAATGCAGCCCTTGGCATCGAAAACCTGCGCCTGGTCGGAAACAGCTTCAACCTTTTTAGCTTGTTGGCAGGCATCTTTACAGGCTTGCCCTCCTATTTGGCACGTCTCGGCACCTCGACGGCCATCAGTTCAACGGCGACGGTCTTATTCATTGACAACATCGCCCAGGTTTTGGTGTTGGGTCTGTTATTTCTGATTACCGGACTCTTGGTCGGAAGTACTTGGCTGGCACTGATCGTGCAATCACTGGACACCGATTCATTCAATATAAAAAACATTGTACGTCGCGCCGGGTGGATCTGGCTCAACACCGGCTTGTATCTGGCAGGATTGGTGTTCGCAACACTGGCACTTGGCGGTCTGCTCATCATCGTCATGACCCTACTCCTGCTAATCTCCGGTTCAGGAGGCATGGCGGTTCTCAATCTCGCTTCATTGCTGATTATGTGGATCGTGCTCTGGATCGGCATTGGTTTGAGTTTTGTCATCAGTGCCATCGCCCTCGATGGTGTCAATGTGGCCCGTGCGGTATGGCGCAGTGTCAATGTCGTTGGCCGCAACCTGCCCAGCACTTTAGGCTTGCTGGTGATCAGCTTGCTGTTGATTGAAGGATTTTCCCGTATCTGGCTGTTGATTAGCGCCAATACCTGGGGTGTTCCCATCGGCATCCTCGGTAGCGCCTACATCGGCGTAGCCCTTGCCGTGGCAAGCCTGCTCTTCTATCGAGCCCGCTATCAGCACTGGCAGCGAATACGTTCCTCCATAGCCGCAGCTAAACGGCAGACTACAGACGAATTGCCGTAATTGAATCATTATATCTCTCCAACATCTGAACTAAGTCCGATCCGATTATCAATCCCCCCACACCGTTCTAAGGAATAACGAGTGGCAACTAACATAAAAGTCTCAGCCCCAGCTTATACCGCCGATCAAATCCAGGTACTCGAAGGCCTAGAAGCCGTACGACGCCGTCCTGGCATGTACATTGGCGGTACCGATCAAGCAGCCCTACATCACATGGTGTATGAGGTCGTAGACAATGCCGTCGATGAAGCGATGGCTGGGCGCTGCGACCATATCAATATCATCCTTCACAAAGATGACAGCGTTTCCGTCATCGACGATGGCGCCGGTATTCCTGTAGGTATCCAAAAACAGACAGGCTTACCCGCGCTCACCGTCGTCATGACCAAACTCCATGCCGGGGGTAAATTCGGCGGTGGAGGCTATAAAGTGTCCGGTGGCCTCCATGGCGTGGGTGTCAGCGCCGTC
>PIVW01000261.1 GCA_003353825.1 Chloroflexota bacterium | reverse complement strand
GCCATCGGTGGTCAGTTTTATGGGCTACCAACCGGATGCCGCCCGTGTGGTCGATGAACTGGTACCTGCTGTTTTGAATGTAGCCCGGCAAGAGAATATCCAGGCCGCACTGCTGGCGCCGGTCTGACCTGTTTGCCACCAATCCGTCGGATTGGTGGCCCGAGCTTTAGAGATGGCAGGGATCGCCACCGTCATTGTCGCCTGGAATGGTGGCCGGATCCGGTTGGTCAACGTACCACGCGCTGCTATCACCCGTCTGCCACGAGGCACAGCATTTGGCCAACCTGGCGATGCCCAGCAGCAGCGGCGCGTTCTGTCGGCAACACTGGCTCTGCTGGCACTCGATGCACCACTCAAACCAGTTTATCTCGACGAGAAATAAGGCGAAACAAGCACTCATGTAGTCTTAGAAGAACACGTATTGCGTGTTGCGTACTACGTGTATCGTCCAAGTATAGATTACCTGGCGACGAAGCGATCACCTTGTCACCCCATCACCCTGTCACCCCTTCACCTTGTCACCGAGTCTCCCCTTCACCTCAGGCTAGTTGGTACCATGACATTTGCAGAACATGTTGTTCTTATCACCGGCGGCGCCTCGGGTATGGGGGCGGCAACGGCGCGGGCTTTTGCTGCAGAGGGCGCAAAAGTCGCCATCGTTGACCGTAACAAACAAGGTGCACAGCAGATCGCATCTGAAATTGGGGCTGTGGTGTTGGCGGGCGATGTTAGCAGTTCGGCGTTTTGCAATCAGGTTGTCGAGAGCGTTGTCGAGAGATTTGGACGATTGGACGTATTGGTGAATGCAGCAGGCGTCATCCTGCGTGACGATGCCCTTGGAACAAGTGATGAACAGTGGCAGCATGTCATGAACGTCAATGTCAATAGCGTTTTTTATCTGAGCCGGGCGGCTATCCCAGCCATGAAAGCGCAGGGAAAGGGTGCTATCGTCAACTTTGGTTCGATCTGGGGTGAGGTGGGAGCCGCGGGGGTGTTGGCCTATTGCGCCTCCAAAGGGGCCGTTCACCAGATCACCCGCGCCATGGCGCTAGACCAGGCGTTGGACGGCATTCGCATCAACGCAGTCTGTCCGGGTGAGGTCAACACCCCCATGCTGGCGTCCGGTCGAGACAAACCACCATCTCCCGAGGATCTGCAACGTATGGCCGATGCGACGATCCCCATGAAACGCCTGGCCGAACCGGAGGAAATCGCCCAAGTCGTATTATTCCTGGCATCGGATGCAGCCAGCTACATGACCGGCTCGTTGGTCACCGTTGATGCGGGTTACACTGCGAGGTAAAAAGATACAGAATTAGCTTCTGCTGGTCAGGCTACTCCCAACTCGTTTAGTACCTGGACATTCGGGTTCTTGTACGATGGGCAAGATATTTGGACAGGATTTACAGGATAAAAAAATTGTGAACACTAGAGATGCGTTTGAGTCACACACCAGTGACATGCACTGGAAACATGCCCGCCAGGCAGTGTTCAGCCAGACACTCATCTGTAAAGTCAAAGGCTGTTCGATTGCTCTGCTTCCCTTCGAAGAAGTCAGAACAAGACTGCACCTCCATGAACGTCTTTATTGCGGCGTACAGGATATTGAACTGAAGCACATCCGCGGGAGTGTTGGCCGCTACAATGACTTTACTTCAGAGTTCCTGCCGTTACGAGATCACATGAAAGAACGTTGGCGGCGTGTAGATCGCTTTGTCTCTGAGCAGGGCGCCCCTCCAATCGATGTCTATCAGGTCGGCGATGCCTATTTCGTGGTTGACGGCAATCACCGCGTTTCGGTCGCGCGCCAGCAGGGGGCGGAAATGATCGATGCACGTGTATGGATGTTCAACACACCAGCCGGTTTGAGTGCAAACGCAACGATGGAGGAGGTTCTCCTCAAGGCTGAGTATCTGGCTTTTCTAGAACAAACCGGGCTGGTCGATCAGATCAAGCCGGATCATGACATACAGCTCAGTATCCCGGGTGGTTTTGCCGATCTCGCCACACAGATCAAGAATTATCGGCACGGGTTGGAAGCAGTGCAACAGCAGGAGATCAGCTATGGGCAGGCTGCTGTTGCCTGGTATGGCGATGTCTACCTACCTGCCGCAATAGCAATCCAGGAGAGCGATGTGTTGGAAAAGCATCCCCACCGCACCGAAGGGGATCTATTTATCTGGGCTTGGAGGCATCTGCAGGAACTAATACAAATTCGGGAATCGTAGCCGCGTGCAACTTCGGGCGTTTTCCATGTGTTCTGATAACAGCCCATGTGCCTGATCGATGATAGCCTGGTGGACGGCGTTGGGATCATCAGCCAGGTCGGAGACAGAACGGGGTGGTGCGAAGGAAAGACGTGGTTGCAGCACCAAGCTCCCGGGCAGAAGTACCTGTTGGACCACTTGGAGGATCTCTGCCAGCTTTCTTTGTCGCCAAACTTCCTTCTGAATACGGGTGAGCGGATTGGACAACCACTTTGGGGAGAGCACACCACCGACAATCGTCACCACTACTTTGGTTTCAGGCACTTTCTTCAACAGTATGGCCATGCTGGCAGACCAGTCATCCACTGCTTCATGAGCGCCCGGCAGCACATCGGGATCTGGATCCACCACACCGGTTGCCAGGATCAGCAAGGCGCCGCCCTGTTGTAGATGTTTTATGCTGACCCGCAACCCCCGCATGGCATCGTACGGATCCCGAGTTATCTCGATGGCATGTCTACCGGCAAAAGGCAGATCCTGGATAAGGGGAACGGTGCTGGTAATGATCTTGAGATCGTTTCGGGGAAGGCTGGCCGCGATCAATGGGGCATCGTACGCGCCTGGGTGATTTGAAACGATCAACAAAGGGCCATTCTCAGGGATTTGCGTATCGCCGTGCATGCGCACATCTTCGACAAACCGCCTTAGCAACTGGCGACAGGCAATGTCGAACCCTTGTTGCTCGACCGTTCTATCAAACCCAACCGCCAGTGTGGAGAAATACCGGCTCGGTAGCCACAAAAAGGGAGAGCGCGCGGCATGTTGCCAACCATGAAGAGGAAAGCCAAATGCCTTGACCACCTCATCGACGATGTGTTTTCGAACCTTTTCGATGCGATCATAGAGCGGCGGATTTTCTGCTCGGCGCCGCCGCTCCAGCTTATCCCACTGCCATAGCACAAACAAAAAAAGTGCTGCCAACAGTGTCGCGATACTCAGCAATCTGGAAAGAAGTCGTTTCATGATTTCTACCACCTGAGTTTCTGTCGAGCCACAGAAAATGGGCAAATGAAAAATGTGACATGCTTCAAGAGTTCATCAAGGGGCTGAACAGAAGAACAAAACCATCAAACGGCGCTGCCACACTGGACACTGGTGTATTTTGATTGTACTGTAGCTTGTAGAATATCCATGCATTTTTCCTACAACCCCAAGTATAGCGTCCCTACCACCGCTGAGATTACGTCGAATCTTCTCCCCGGCGTACCGCTGCCACAAAGGATTGATGTGAACACGATAAAGGAACTGACCCACTACTTTAAGGAACGTGAAAAGGAAGATCTGTTCTCTGGTGTGGTACTCATTACGCAGGGACCCGAACGGCTTTTTGAGGCGGCTTACGGTTATGCCGATCGCGTCTGGCACGTTCCGAATACGTCGGCGACAAGATTTGATACGGCTTCGATTACAAAGTTGTTTACATCTGTCGCTACCATGCAGATGATCGAGCAAGGAGCGCTTTCATTCGACACCGGCGTTATCGATTTTCTGGGCATCCCAGACACTACAATCTCCAGAGCGGTAACGGTTTACCATCTCCTCACCCATAGCTCAGGCATTGGCGATGATGCAGAGGAGGAAGCGGGTGAAAACTATGAAGACATCTGGAAAGCGAAACCGAACTACTCGGTAACTGAGACTGCCGATTTTCTGCCCCAGTTTATTCATAAACCCGCCAATTTCGCCCCGGGCGAGGGAGTGCGCTATTGTAATTGCAGTTTCGTGCTATTGGGTTTGATAGTCGAAAAAATAACGGGCATGACCTACCGCGCTTATGTGCGCGAGCATATTTTTGCGAGAACGGGTATGGACGGCTCAGGTTTTTACCACATGGACAGGGCAGAGCCCAATGTCGCCGCCGGCTATGATCCGATTTACGATGAACAGAACCGGTTAGCGGGTTGGAAGAAGAATATCTACAGCTACCCGCCGGTTGGATCACCGGATGGTGGGGCGCATGTCACCGCCCGAGACCTGGATCGATTTCTGCGGGCCGTACACGCAGGCGAACTCCTCTCTCCTGAGCTGACGAGAGCGTTTCTTACACCACAACTACTCTACCGTGATAAAGGGGATTGGTCTATGCAATACGGCCATGGTCTATGGTTCTACGTAGACAGAGATGACAGGGTGGTCTGCTACCAGAAAGAAGGGATTAACGCCGGCGCCAGTGGTATGGTTCGCTACTTCCCTGATTGGGATATCAATGTGTGTATTCTCTCGAATATGGAAACGGGCGCCTGGAAACCTATCTGGAAAATTCATAATCTGATCGTTCAACATGCTTTTGGTCCAAGACTTTAAATGATCTCACCTGTTTGATTAGCTGTTGAAGAAGTACAGAAAAAACCCCGCTGCAAGCGCAACGGGGTCTTTTTTGTCTAGGTGATTCAGTAACGTTTAGTAGCTAACTACGACGTCGCTGGCCTGCAGACCTTTGGGGCCTTTCTCGATTGTGAATTCGACTTGTTGACCCTCTTCCAGGTTGCGGAAACCGTTACCCTGGATAGCTGAGTAGTGGACGAAGACGTCGTCGCCGCCCTCGTGAGCGATGAAGCCGTAGCCTTTACCGCTGTTGAACCATTTGACCGTGCCAACGGTACGTTCAGACATTGTGTTTGCCTCCTTAATGGCAAAAAGAAAATTGGCGTTTGACACTCTGATGTTCCATCGGATCGGTCAAGAGAAAACGACTCACTAATGATGCCGTGAGCCGTCGTCGTATCTGGGTCCAACGTGAACTTCCGGTATCGTACAAACACAGAATACCACGTCAACGCTGGGGTTGTCAAAATCTATAACAAGCGTTGTTCTGCTGATCAGTTTATCTCAGCCCTGCCAAATCCTGCAGTTGATGCCAGTTGGCCAATCGATCGGCCTTGGCGCTCAATAGCATATCTGTGGGGTTGCCATCCCGGTCGAAGTTTTTAGCAAAGCGTCCCTCGCCTCGCGCAAAGTCGACAAAAGTGAAGGCTTCTTTGGTTTTGGGATTGACGTACCAGTCTTCCTTCATGGCAGGGTTGCCTTTCAGGCTCAAGCGCTCGCGGAAGGTATCACCTTTACGCGGGTCGTAAACCATAAGTGGGAAGGCCCGGCTGTCTACCGCAGCTTTGGCGCGCTGCTGTGATTCGTGGTCACCCACGCCATGTTCCGGTTGACAGGTGGTATACACACTTAGGAGGGCGGGCCCAGGATACTCGTTGGCCTCCATCACGGCCCGATAGAAGTGATTCATATGGGCGGCGGTGGTCTGAGCTACGTAGACATCAGGGTGCATCATGGCAAGTTGGGCGATCTCTTTACGTCGCTCGCTTTTACCCATCGAAACTGTCCCAAAGGGGCTCATCTTGGTACCCTGGCCGGTAAAGGTAGCGGTCGAGGATTGGCCACCTGTGTTAGAGTAGACCTGGGTATCCAGCACGATCACTTTGATGTTCATGCCGCTGGTAAGCATACGGCTCAAGGGGCCAAAACCGATGTCGATCATGGCGCCGTCGCCGCCAATCACCCACAGGCGTTTGTCCTGCCAGCCAAGCTGATCCCAACGAGCGCGTACGCCCATGGCATCGGTGGCTGCATTCTCGAAGAGAGAGTTGGTCCAGGAGACAGACCAGGGATTGTAGGGATAGGTGCTGCCATAAACAGTGGAGCAGCCGGTGGCATTGACGATACCTATGTTCTCGGTCCCGTACTGGAATGCAGTGGCAGCCATCCACATGCGCAAGGCAGTGGCTTCGCCGCAACCGGCGCAGGAACCGGCGCCGCCGACAAAGCCCAGACTTTCATCTTTGAGCATCATGTCGACGAGCACACGCTCATTGATAAAACGATCGGGTGTTGCAGGCAAGCTACGGAAGAAATCAAAGCCCTCTTTGTAACGGGGAATGGTGTCGTCCTCTTTTTCGATCATTTCCAAGGCATCGTAGCCCAAGTCGGCGCAAACTTGTACACACTCGGCGCAGCCCTTGCACTTGGTGGGGTCGATGAAGATGCCAAACAGGCCGCCGCTATCTGGGTTCTTTTTGTTAGGGATCTTGAAGAATTTATTGGTCTCCGCCCACTGCTGCGAGAGCCAACCCTGGCTGCCTTCCGGCATCTCAGAAACGGCCTGTTCCAATTTAGGCTGCTCGATGACGCGGCCAAGGATGGCTGTATCGGGGCACTCGGTTACACAGGTCATACAGCCGACACAGTTGTTATGATAGAACTCCGGGATCTCCGGGGCGATGTAAGAGAAATCTCGAAAAACGCCGGTCGCCGCCGGAATCAAGGAACGGGCCACGCCCAGATCGGCTGGCAGTTCGTTGTCGTTGGCCGAGTTGTAAGCGCCGATGACACGTTCGTTGAAATCTTCTACATACCCTTCGAGATCCAACTGGAAGATCATACTATCGATACCGACGGCATGTGTTTCCATGCTGGTACCCGCTTCTTTGATCAGCGAGCCCAAACCTTCGGCGCCCGATTCACGCGAATGAATGGTCTCAGCTTGTTTGATGGGTTCTTCTTCTATTAGAGAAATGGGGGTGGATGTTGCCATTATTACCTCATTTGTTATGGTGGATTATTCACAGTTAGGCGCTTATGAAAAATAATCGACAAAGAACTGTCTATCCTGGTCTCTCATCTGATAAGGTGAGGGGGTGACAAGGTGACAAGGCGTTCATTTCATCACCAAGTCATTTATAGCGGCGAAGTCTGGAATAATTGTAGGCGCTTACTCAAAATGATCGACAAAAAGATATCGATGTTTGTGGCAAGTGGCAGGTCGCAAGTGGCAAGTTCAACCTTTCTACAACCGAGTTAGCAGTTGTGATTTGCTACTTGTACCAACGGGGCTTGATTATCCCCGCACAGTCTGGGAACACTTGCTGGTTAGCTATTCAAAGGCAGCCGCACCAGATCTGTCACTGACAGAATCCCGATCGGCTTGTTGTGCCCATTCTCTGGTTGTACGACGACCAGACGGTGGATACGGTTCTCGATCAGTTTGCTGACAGCTTCAGATAGGGCCTCGTCGGGTGTGGTCGTGATTACATCCTTGGTCATGATATGTTCGGGTAAGATGTCGGGCAGGGTCGTGAATTTATTGTTGCTGGCTTCGGCCTTGACCAGGTCTGTCTGGCTAATCAACCCTTCCAGATACCCGCCGGCATCAACGACGACTACGGCGCGAATATCTCTCTCGGACATCGCCCGGGCTACGCTGGAAAGGGGCGTATCAGTCTGGCAGGCAATGACACCCTCGTGCATGACCTCGGCAACCCGTTTGCCGGCCGTATCGAGAGTGACTTCTTCATCGATATCGATAACGTCACGTGGGATCTCCATGACCTCAGCATAGCCACGACGTACGGCCGTGAGATTGTCCTGAACTACCTGTTCGCCACGTTTGCCAAAGTACTTGCGCAAGCTTTTCTCAACCCCCGCCATCAACTCATCTTCAGAGATGTCGCGAGCTTTGAGGAAGGGTGTGGCGCTGAGGAAAACGCCCAATAATACGATGCCCTGCATGCGCACTTGCAGATCGGACTCGGAGGCTACATCTCGGGCGATGGTGGCTGCATTGAGATAGAGCACACGGATGTTCTTGCGGCGGATGATGCGTCGAGCGTATTCGGGAATGTTGTCCCACACATCCTGGGCTTCTTCATATCTAGACTGCACGAATAGCGTTCCCCCTTCCTGCAAGCCCAAGAGAGGGTTGCCCAGATTGAAGGCATTGATATCGTTAAGAGGGACGAATTCGACGAATTTAAGTTCGGCATGGCTACGAATAGGTTCTTCGGCCGTGGTCAGATAGTAAGTCGTGGGCAGGCCCTTTTTCTCTGATCCATATTTGGGGTACGCCTGCACAT
>PIVW01000005.1 GCA_003353825.1 Chloroflexota bacterium | reverse complement strand
TTGATGCAGGTGAGGCTGTGGTTTTGAACACCGGCTCATTGTTGAGCGGTCATTTTGAGGGCACAGCCGTTGCCTACAGCATCCCTTACGGAGGCCTTGCTATCCGCCCGTCATTGTTGGGTACCGGCGAGCTGATGTACTCTGACGGTCACGCGGATGGTAACCGGGCTGCCATCTACGAAGCCACCGGCCAGTAATAGTAATTGCTTTGCCATTGGCCGCATCATAATCCAACATAGGAAAAGTTCTGGGGGCAAAGGCAGCGGATCATATCGGTAAATAGGTGAAATCGGGGATCATGTGTGCGCAGGAAATCAGAAGAGACCCGCTTGAGATTATGAGCCCATTCAAACATTGCGACAGTGGGTGGCCGTATCACCGATAAAGTACGATCACAACCAACATCCAGGGCAAAATGAAACCCCGAACCGGGGGATGGGATGTCGAGGTCGCAATCTCTGAGATCGAGTTAGCTGCAGGTTCATTTACGCTAACGCCGTCGCCCACACCAACAACCGGGGAGATCGGTGGCTTTGTGTGGGGTGACGACGATGCCGATCGTATCAAAGATAATAATGAACCCCTGCTACCTGATGTGGCGATTACACTCAGTACGGATTCAGGCGTCTTGGTCACAGAACAGACAACCAAGGCCGACGGTAGCTATGCATTTACAGAGATCGATCCGGGCATTTATCGTGTGACTGAAACCGATCCCCAAGATCACACCTCGACCACGCCTAATCAAGTGACCGTGGCTGTGGTAGCAGGCGCCTCTGTGCCTATCAACTTTGGTGACATCCCCGCCATCGCTCCCACTGCCACGCCGACACCTGAAGCTTACCCAGTTTGGTGGCCGGTTATTGTGAGTAATCAGTAGAGCCAGTAGATCCATAATGTGGCATGTTGGTGCACTTGTAAACCATTAGAACAGAAGACCGGGATTCAGGTTTCCCGGTCTTCTGGCTTATAGCATCGAAAGGCATCTGATGTGGAATCTGGATCCACCTAACCTACCATCTGTCAAGCGCTGAATCTCTCTGACCATCAACTCAAACAACCGGCCTGATCACACCCTTCATCGTTTCCTCGATCAGGTAATCCACCACGGCTTTCATATTGTCACCCGTTTCTTGGTAAACCCTGAGCTGGCGGTCTGCGCTCGCTCCATGTTCCAGGATAGTATAAATCGTTTCTATGTATTCTCGGCTGCCAAGCTGTTCGACATAAGGATCGACCAGGCGCAGTAATTCTCGGACCAGCCAGCGCGTCAGCACCTCTTCTTCTTTCCCCCAATCGATCATTTTACCATCCAAACCCCAACGGATAGCACGCCAACGGTTCTCTTCGATCAGACCGCGGCGATACATACGGAAGGTCATGTTCTTTTGCCGGAGATCCCACAACCAGGCGACGATGGCCTGCAACAGGGCGGCAATAGCAATCGCTTCATCGACGGTGGTACAGGCATCGCACATGCGGAATTCGAGCGTCGGGAATTGCCAGTGCGGGCGCACATCCCACCAGATCTTGCTGCCGTCGAGGATACAACCTGTGTTGACCAAGGTATTGATAAATCGTTCAAAGGATGACCAGTCGGAGAAGTAATCAGGAAGGCCGGTGCGAGGGAGGTCGGAAAACAGCACCGATCGGTATGATTTCAACCCTGAATTTCTGCCGCTCCAGAAGGGCGATGAGGAGGCGAGTACCGAGATGTGCGGCACCATGTAGCGCATCACATTCATGCAATCGATGGCGAAGTCCCGATCCTCGATGCCGATATGCACATGCATGCCAAATATCAGCAGACGTTTGGCCACCATTTGCATCTCCTCAAGCAAACCAAAATAGCGATCTTTGGGCGTGATGTCTTGATCCACCCAATGCGAGAAGGGATGTGTTCCTGCCGAGACAATGGCCAATCCTCGCTTTTCGGCCAATTGGCAGATCGTGCCTCGTTGTTTGGCCAGTTCTTCATGCAAGTCAGAGATACTCTTGCAGACCTCGGTTCCCAGCTCGACCTGTGATTGTAGAAACTCCGGCTTGAGTTCTCGTTCTACAATCACGGGGCCTTCATTGAGCAACTGTGTGATGTAGGAGGTTAATTCTCGCGTTTCTGGGTCGATGATCTGGTATTCTTCTTCGATGCCGACGGTTAGTGAAGGTACCTGTTTGGACATGGGACACCACCTATGTAGAAGGTTGCGGTTTGAGAAAGCTGAACTGAGGAAAGTATCTAGCTTACACTAAGAGTAAGAGATTTCAATGGGCTAAAATGAGAACACAAAATTGAGGTCAAACATTGACAATTAATCATTCACAATTCACTATTAATTATTGTCAGCTATTCAAATGAGCTGCAGCTATTCTGCTGATCATGCTCTTCATTGGATTGTGCCGAAAAACTTGACGCACACGCGAGGTTACCCAGTCGGGGCAGCCTCTTCGGGCTCTTCAAAAACCAGTTGAAAAGGATATTCTTGGCCGTCCAGCAATTGTTCATCTCGAGCGATCTCGGCCAGCAGAGTGTACTGAGCCTCAGGCACGCCCTGGCGCAGGTGCAGAGTCAGCGAAATATAAGGATCACGCCATTCCACTAATAACATCTCGGCGACTTCATTCCCCGCACTGTCTAGACAACTCAGGCGTACATTGGGCGGGTGCTCGAAAGCCGAAAGCTGCACGCGTACCCAGATTCGTTTGAGATCAGGATAGGGATGCACCGCCATACGCTCGATGTGCAAAGGCCCCGCCTCAAAATTAAGATTGATATCTTGTGTCGTCATCATCTGGGGTTCTCGGCCAGACATTTCTTGGTAGAAGCACGAGCCTTATTGGCAATACGATCAGCGATTCGCCAATCTCATCGAAGAATCCAGCGAGCTAATTTTGCTGAAAAAGCCTTAGCACAGCAGCAAGGGAGGCGGGGATGGATGGGAGTCGAACCCATCGCGGACACCTACGCGGCGCCCGCCACCGATTTTGAAGACCGGGGCGCCCACCGGGACACATCCACCCCCGTATACGATTGGCTAGATGGTAAACGCCTTATCCGTGATTGGTCAAATCGCTTGACTAACGGGGATACCTGTCATTTTACTAACATCGGCAGAGTGGGTACACTAGATAGAGCAATGCCAGGTTCAGAATCGACCCGTACAAATCGGCATAAGCAAGGCGGCAGTTTGTAGTAAGCGCTTTAGCGCTAATGCGAACTGGTTGCGGCAATAACTCGCTTACTACGAACAACAAAGTTACTTGCGCCTTGAAGTACCAGGGCAAATTGACGCTTTCGTTGCGATGAGATACGTAGAGAAGGTCCATCTATGAGTGAGAGAACATTCGATATAATAATAGCCGGCGGCGGGGTGATGGGCTGTGCCGTCGCCTACAACTTGCTCAAAAAGGAGCGCCACCTCAAGGTCGCAGTCGTCGAGAGGGACATGACCCACGCCCGATCTTCTACCGCCCTTTCGGACGGCAACACACGTATCCAGTTCAACGTCAAGGAAAACATCTTGATGTCGCTGTACGCGTTGGAGGTACTGGGGTCCTTTGTCGAGGAAATGACGGTCGACGGCGACGCGCCAGATATCGCCTTTCGCCAGCAGGGCAACATGTTTATCGTCGATGAGGTGGGCGTGGCGCTGGCCAGGCAAGGATTTGATCTGCAAAAAAGCTTGGGCTGCGAGATTGAGTGGCTGGAGCCAAACGCTGTACGAGCGCGCATGCCCTTGTACAACCTGGCGGGATGCGTTGCCGGAACCTTTGGCCCTAGAGATGGCTCGATGTCGCCCCTGGCCGTGCTGATGGCCTATAAGAAAAAAGCCGTGTCCCTGGGCGCCACTTTTCTCGAAGCCGAGATCGCATCTTTCAGTAAAGGCGCCACTGCGGTCACTGGGGTGAAACTAGCGTCAGGTGAGACACTGAAGGCTGGGATTATCGCCAACTGCGCCGGGGCGTGGGCGGCTGGGTTGGCGCGCACGGTTGGGGTTGATTTACCGGTGGAACCGGTCATGAGACAGGTCTATATCGTCGAAACAGAAGCGAAGCATGAAGACATCATCCCATCTCTGTTTTTTCCCTCAGGTTTGTACGTCATCCATGAAGGTGGCGGCCATTTCATGTGCGGAAAGTCTTACCCCGATGATCCGATAACGGTCACAGATTTTAGCTGGAGCCGTAAACGTTTCGAGACTTTGATGTGGCCGGAACTAGTCGAATATCTGCCCACGTTCGAGCGCCTGAGATTACGCAGCGGTTGGGCCGGGCTTTACGCCATGAATACTATCGACGGCAATGCCCTGTTGGGCGAGTGGCCGGAACTCTCTGGTTTTTATCTGACCAATGGCTTTTCCGGACACGGCTTTCAGCAATGCCACGCCGTCGGAAGTTATCTGGCCGATCTGATCCTGGGCCGAGTACCTACCCTGGCCCTGGCGGCTTTTTCACCAAAACGGATTTTGGAGGGCAAGCCTGTTTACGAACATCCGTACAAGATCATCTAGCAAGTGGCGAGTCATTCAACTCCCTTGTTCGAAAACAGCACTGTTAGGATGGAATTCACTCCAACCAAGCCACCATCCTCGTATCCCAAGATGACCACATCATCTGAGATGAGCGCCCGCTTGGCGGGAATATGGTTAGGGGCATTGAGGGCGACAAACACTCGTTGCGGCTCTATGATCGTGGCTGCGAGCGCAAAGAATAAGAGGGCCCCGTACAGGAGATTGCTCAACGTGCCCGGCATTGCATTTCGCGCAACAATTGCTAGTAGCCAGGCAATTGACAACACGATTCCGCGCAGCGGGCGCATACGATAGAGTGGCAACAAGCCAAGCCTGGGGATAAACGCGGGCAGCATCGGCAAGGGAACGGCTGATGCGCCAAGCAAAAAGGAGAGGATTGAATGATCTGTTGACATAATGTTGATGGTTTAGACGCCTGATCTGACGCAATCAGCCGAAGCGCGGTATCAAGAAGGGTGTTGACTTTTTGTAGGCGGTGTACTCGGCGCCAAATCGCATGGCCATCTCTTCTTCCTCATACTTTTTGATGTAGGCGAGAAGAATAGCCGAGACCAGTAAAATGAGTCCCACGGCCGCCAGCGATTCTGCCCAGATGGCGATGCCCAAATAGCCGAGGATCGTGCCCAAGGCCATTGGATTACGACAGTAGTTAAATGGTTTGGTGATGATCAGTTTCTGTGTCGCCATCATTGGCAGCGGCGTACCGTGCCCGATGCTCAGTTGTGATTGAATCGACCATAGTGCGAGCCCGAATCCACCCGCTATCAATAGCATAGCCAGCAAGGTGTTGAAATCTCCCATATCCAATGGTGGGAGATCAAGCCAGCGGTCGAGATAGCCTGACAGGATGATCAGGCCGCCTGGCAGGAAGATGACGAAAAGGAGGCCGGCCGGTATCAATGCCAGCAATCGCTGCTTAAGACTATACTTTTTCTGAGACCACTTCAGGTATCTGTTTATCATCACTTTCTCTCCCGTCGAGCATGTGAACTTCACCGCTCGATCCATTCACGCGTACCCGTTGGCCCGTCTGCAAACGGGTTGTGGCCTGATGCACGCTCACCACAGCTGGGATCCCGTACTCTCGTGCAACCACCGAGCCGTGGGTCATCATCCCGCCCACTTCCATGACCAGGCCGCCGGCTGCCAGAAATAGTGGGGTCCACGAGGGGTCGGTGCCGGGGCAAACGAGGATTTCGCCAGGTTTGAGCTGAACGTGGGTGGGATCGAAAACGACATGCACCGTCCCTTCGACCACGCCAGGTGACACCGGACTGCCTGTCACGATACCCTCTCCGTCGTTTGCAGAAGCATGTAGCCCTTCGTAGAAGGCGCGCCCATCGCTGAGTAACAGCCGTGGGATCTGGCGACGGCGTTTTTCTTGCGCGTACTGGGTGCGGCGCTCCTCCACAAGCGCCTGCCAATCTCGCCGATCACCCTCTGCCAGGGCCCGAAGCTCCTTTAGGTGGAGATAGAAGAGATCGGTAGGGTCCTGTATGACGTTGTCTGCGGCCAAGACCTCTCCCTGCTTCAATAGGGCGGTTCGGATGATGCCCATGATGCGGATGATCAGGAATTTAGGTGTCTCTCTGAGGCCATTCAGCGCACGGACGCGACGAGCGGCAAAACGAACCATTTTTGATTTGATTCGCCCACGTGGTGTGCGGCGTAACTCCTCTGTCAGGCGTTCGATAGCCTGTTCGGCAGCCACTGCGCCACGCCGAAATACTTCATCCGGTGCTTGATCAGGGCGTTCGATGTGTAGATAACTCTGCAGTGATTGCATCACCGGTGTAGTATCTTCTCGCCAGCGCGGCCGCCCCATATCGATCTCGCCGAGACCGCGCATGCCATAACGAGCCAGGAAATCGGCCACCGCCTGCTGCGCAACAGGGGGAAGTGCGGTATGCAAGTAAAATCTAACCAATGTCGCCGCATCTTCCTGCCGAAAAACCATCAGGGCAGCACTGTCATTGCGGATGGTTTTGGCGGTCTCCCATAATGCCAGGTCCATCTCTGTTGTGACATTGTGCGGCAGTCCACGGGTGATTTCCAGCACCAGGCTTTCGCCATCAGGTAAGGGGCGAGCGAGTTTGAGCAAGAGATTGAGCATCGACATTCCCCCGGCGATCCTGGGCAGGATGCTAGAGAAAAGTTGCTGAGTTGTCAGTAAAAAGAAATGCTCGAGCGTATCCAGTTGTAGTGTGAAACTTGTGGCGGGCTGAAATAAGTCTTCGACCTGATTTTCCTGGGCCAGGAAATACTTTTGTACGGCGCGTCGCCCTGCGTCAGGACGAGCGATAGTGTAAAGCACGCGAGCGATCATCCCTGCCATAAAGCGCAGCAGTCGCAGCCAACTGATCAGACGAATGTGCCTCGGTACCAGCGACAGGTCGGGTTCATCGAGAAGTGTCTCTGTGGCTTGGCGAACACTCGGTTCGATCCAGCCCATCGCAGCCAGCATGAGCTTCCTGCCCTTGGCATGGCGTAACGCACCTGTGTAATTCAGATAGAGACGTTCAGCGGCCACCAATGCCACGCCCTGAGACTCTGGAGTTGTGTGGGGTTGGAACAGGCGCGACAGCCCCGAAAAAAAGTAAATCATGATATCCTGCCCTAGCGGCGTAATCGGATCCATGATCCCTTGCACGGCCGCGAACGAGAACATGACCTGTAGTGGGTGAGATGGCACACCGGGCGGTAGAGGATAGAGTGAGGTGATGGGGCGAGATTGCAGAAGGAAGAGCTTGTCTTCGGCCCAACCCCACTCGATATCCTGGGGTTCGCCCTGATAGTGTTCGGCAACGTTTTGCCCCAAATCGAC
The DNA here is from genome assembly GCA_003353825.1 of Chloroflexota bacterium. Next base: position 28,216 of record PIVW01000005.1, on the reverse strand, counting down.
CAGATTTTTGATGACGCCGTCTGGGATAGCCTGGGATGTGGTAGCCTGTCCGACCGTCGTATGGGTTCCACCACCTTTCTCAGATGTAATGATCAATGCCTTGGCCCCAACCTTCTTTTCGATGATCTCACCCGAAGCGCGGTCTACCACATAGTGATCCGGCTCGACCTGGCCCGACACCAGGGCTTCGCCCAGACCCAGCGTGGCATCGATCACAGTCTCGCTACGTTTGCCGCTCAGGGGATTGGCTGTGAATAAAACGCCAGAAGCCTCACTTTCGACCATCTCCTGCACGACCACGGCCAGGGCAACATCTTGGCTGGAGATATGATTGCGGGCGCGATAACCAATCGCTCTCGCTGTCCACAGACTGCTCCAACAGTGCACAATAGCATCCAGCAGTTTCTGAGCGCCGAGGATATTTAAAAAGGTATCTTGCTGCCCGGCGAACGACATATCGGGCAGATCTTCGGCGGTGGCAGAGGAGCGTACGGCGACTGGATGGTTTTCGAACTGGCCATAGGTTTCTGTGAATGCAGCGGCAAGCGTGTCCGGCATCACCCCTTCATCGAAGCGGGCGCGAATCGCTGCTGAGGCCTTTTGCAGCGCTTTCGGGTCGTCCGGCCTTATGCCGGCAAGCGCCTGTTCGATGATGGGTTGTAAGTTGTTGGTTTGCACGAACGATTGATAGGCAGCGGTCGTGATCAGAAAACCGCCAGGAATCGGAAATCCAGCCCGAACCAGGCGGGCGAGGTTGAGGCCCTTGCCACCTACCGATGCCAGGCTAGCCTCTGACGAATCCAGCGGTAGCGTCCACGTATTGTGGGTCATGTCTGCTCCTCTGCACGCACTAAAACCCCGTGCAGGTAGATATCCAGGAAGTCGCTTACATCCCCTATTTCTGTCGGGAATCGTGCGCCCGTGAGAAACTGTTCTGTGATGTAATATGCAAACAGCATCGATAAGAATGTTCGCACTATCACGAACGGTTGCTGTGTCCGAGAAAGGTCGGGCGCTGCCTGCATTTTTTCGGCAAAGGCCATGACAGCCGGCGCAAAGGCTGAAGCCAACTCAGGTAGATGTCGCCCTTCGCATTCTACCAACTCGATAAAGAGCAGGTTTAAGATGCCTGGACTGTCCTCGAACGCCTGTACAAATCGTTGTATGGCATCGTTCAGAAAGTCACTGAGCGTCTCCCCCTCAGCGTTGGCCAGGGGGGGCAGGGCCAAGGAAAAGGGATGATAGGCCAGCACCACTGCTCGGAAGATATCCTCTTTGCCGGTATAATGGTTATAGATGGCGCCCGCAGTGATGCCGGCGGCTTCGGCGATACTGCGCATAGAGGCGCCATGATAGCCTTTCGTTACAAACTGTTGGTATGCGGCTGCGAGGAGTGTGGCGCGAGTGCGTTCGCCTTTAGTGGCCGAACTGGGTTCCGAGGTCATAGTTGAAAGTTGTAAAACAAATGAACGTTTGTTTATTTTATTATATCGAATTCTGTAATCATCGTCAATACCTTTTTGTGCTCACTCGCACAGATAAAACTTGCCACCCACCGTGGTTTTAGCTATACTGGCCCGTGCAGTTGGGTAGACACGAGCCCTGGTTACATCCAATCTCCCAATTGTCGCCGTCGGGGCGTAGCGCAGCTCGGTAGCGCGCTTGAATGGGGTTCAAGAGGTCGGGCGTTCGAATCGCCCCGCCCCGACCAAGGGGCCGATGGAAATCCAACCATCGGCCCCCTTTTCGTATAATCCATCTTGTCATCTCAATAATCTGGGTAAGGGCACGGCCTTGCGCCTGCCCAAAGGGCGACCGCAAGAGCGCGTCCCTACCGGGTGCGCCCCTACTGATTGAGAAGATATAATTCATCTTTCGATCAACGCCGATCACGAATGGACAGATTGCACGTCAACGAGACATTTTGGGCGCAGGGGCTAGGGATCTTGACGCCGGAAGATCGATCCTTACTCGAGTCGGTGCGGTCGGCTTTACCTCTGGCCGCCGATATCTCACGATCGGATGTGTTCCTGGTGTTTCCATTCGAGGTATTCGAGGTGTGCGCAGCGGTACATGCGCAACCCCATTCGATGACATCACTCTACACCGAATCCCCCGCCGGCGAGTGTCGTCCCAGCTCTGAGCGGCGCTGGATGTGGACGGCGGTGACAAGGGGGCTGCGTCGCCAACGCATCGTGCCCGAGGTATTCGAAGAGCGCCCGGAAGTAGGACAGCAGGTCTGGCCGGTGATCAATGCCCGTAAGCAACCTATCGGCGCTATGGCGATCTACACCAACGCCATCGAACGCGAACGCCATCGCCGCCGAGACGGATCCTTCCAACGATCTCTTACTCGTTTCTTACATATGGTGGCGGCAGGCGAAATCCGTAGTATAGAAAAGGTTCCCCCTTTCAGAGAACAGGACGGCATCATTTTTATCGATCACCTGGGGCGGTATCACTACCTTAGTGGTCAGGCCAACAATGTCTATCGTCGCCTCGGTTATGTGGACGATCTACGAGGGCGCAGCTTGACTGAAGTGGCGGCAGGGGATTTGCGTATCGTACAGCAGGCCTGGGATGAAGGCGCCTGCGTATTTTCTGAAGAGAGAGTGCGAGAGCGGATTCTACTGCGCAGTGCTATTCCGTTATTTGGCCAACCAGATCTGAATCTCTTGCAGCGTCTTTCGCCCCGCCAACGTGTTGGCGAGCGCTATGGGGCGTTGTTGCTGGTCAAAGATGTGACGGAGACCCGTAAAAAAGCACAGGAACTCAAAGTGAAAGCGGTGATGCTCAAGGAAGTTCATCACCGTGTCAAGAATAACCTGCAATTGCTGGTCTCGATCATGCGCATGCAGGCGCGGCGCGCTGATGCCGAAGAGGCCCGACAACTACTGTATGAGTCCATCAATCGTATACTTAGCATGTCCGTCATCCACGAGTCCTTGTCTGAAGGCGAAGATCAGGTACTGAATCTGGGCGATGTTGTCAAACGCATTGTCGCCCAAGTGCATGCCGGCATGCTCGGGCCCAGTCGAGATATCCGATTCATCGTGGCCGAGGCGGATGATGTGATGTTACCCACCAATAAAGCCACTGCCTGCGCTCTTGTGGTCAATGAACTTCTGCTGAACGCAGTTGAGCATGGCTTCGGAGGGCAAGCACAAGGTAAAGTACTGGTCTATCTGCGCGATCAGATGGAAAGTGTTAATTTGGAGGTTGTAGACAATGGCCAGGGCTTGTCTGATGATTTCTCGATGGACTCAGGAACCAGTCTTGGGCTTGACATCGTTCGCACCTTGGTGCAGGATGATTTGAAAGGAACTTTTGAACTCATCCCACAGGCGAAATCCGGTACGCGCGCTGTGGTTAATTTCCCAAAAGGCGCTGTTGGAGGCGCACCGACATGATGAATGAGGATTCAACGTCCGCCCGCAGACGCATCATCATCTGTGATGATGAATCCCTGATCCGACGTGATCTGCGCGAAATGCTCACAAACCAGGAGTATCTGGTGGTAGGAGAAGCGAGCGAAGGTCGCGGCGCCGTAGAGATGGCACGTAAACTGCGCCCAGATCTGGTGATTATGGATATTCGCTTTGATGACGATTCGGCTGAAGGCGATTCGTTTGATGGCATCGACGCCGCGAGCATACTCACCGAGGAGGGCATCGCCCCGGTGCTCTTGCTCAGCGCCTATTCGCAACGCGATCTGGTCGCCCGCGCCCGCGCCGCCGGTGTGGTTGGCTACTTGGTTAAACCGTTCACCGAATCCGATCTGCCACCTGCCATCGAGATGGCCCTGGCCCGTTTCGAAGAGTTCACAGCCGTCAAAAAACAAGCCGACAATATGCAGGATGCTTTGGAGACTCGTAAGCTTGTTGATCGCGCCAAAGGTTTGCTCATGGACCGAAAAGGCATGACCGAAGCTGAGGCGTTCCGGCGAATCCAGAAGCTCTCGATGAATTATCGTAAGCCCATGCGCGAAGTTGCCGAAGCCATTATCCTGGCACAGCAGATCAGTGAAAACGATTAGGGTGTGTTGACATTTGTTTCGTGAGTACACCTCGCCCGTCGCTGGTTGTGGACGGCCGCCTGATCAAACTGTCTATGAATCTCGAAGAAGTACAAGCCAATTGGGAGAAGTATGGCGATCAAGATCCGCTCTGGGGGATTCTTGCCTGGCCCGATAAGGATGACAATCGTTGGGATCGCGAGAGTTTTTTTCAGACCGGGGTTGTCGAGATAGCAGAAGTCCTGGAGTACGTGCGTGGGCTACACGTCCAGATTGATGATCTGGCAGCCCTTGATTTTGGCTGCGGCGTAGGGCGGCTTAGTCAGGCCCTGGCAGCGCATTTCCAGCAAGTACATGGCGTCGACATCAGTTCCTCTATGCTGGAATTGGCAGTACACTACAATCAATATTCAGATCGCTGCCAATATCATCTCAATACGGCCAATGATCTCAGCCTTTTTGCAAACAACACGTTTGATTTCGTTTACTCGAACATTACACTGCAGCATATGCCCCCAAGGTATGCTGAAAGCTATATTTTAGAGTTCCTGCGTGTGCTTCAGCCGAACGGCATCCTTGTGTTCCAGATTCCGAGTGCGCCGAAGCGAAGGGCCCGAAAATTTATCCAACCCCTCCGCCCCACCCGAGTCTGGCGCGCCTACCAAAAACTTCGCTATGGCGATCTTCCCACCATGGATATGTACGGTATCAAACGCGACAAGGTACTACGCCTTTTGGTGTCGTGCGGCGGCCATGTGTTAGATGTGCAAGCGGATGACAATGCCGATACCCAATGGGAAAGCTATCGTTATTGTGCAACAAAAGCCAGTAATGATTGATGAAAGGCTAGCGAGGCTATGCCTCAGATTGACAAGAAATGCTCATAGACTGACAAGAATTGCTCACGGATGAACACGGAATAAACGGATAAAACCAAAATCGAAACTGGTCGCTTATGCAGGCAAAAGCTTTTCACATAACAATCCCACGCGACCAAACGACCAAACGACCAAACGACTAAACGACCAAACGACCAAACGACTAAACGACCAAACGACTAAACGACCAAACGACCATGTCCGAACGAGTTATTCGCTATTCCGTCCTCATGCCGGTCTACAACGAGGCCAAGACCCTGCGCACGGTCATCAGTCAAGTGAGAACGATGCATCACTTACAATTGGATGTGATGGCCATCACCGCAGAAATACCTCATGAAACCGTGTGGTTGCAACAGGAGATCATTGCTGTAGATGATGGTTCGAAGGATGAGAGTTGGCAGATCTTACAGGAGGCGGAGTCACAAGGGTTGCTTCGAGCGGTAGCTCATAAACAGAATGGCGGCAAAGGTGCTGCAATTCGCACAGCAATGGAACATGCAACCGGAGAGATTTTTTTAATACAGGACGCTGACACCGAATACGATCCCCGTGACTACCCGGCCCTGCTCAAACCCATTGTCGAAGATCGTAGCAAGGTTGTGTATGGATCACGCTTCTTGGGTGGCCCGCGCAAGGCGATGTTGTTTCGTAACATGCTGGGGAACAAGTTCCTCACCCTGCTGACAAATCTCCTCTATGACTCGATTTTGACTGATATGGAGACTTGCTACAAAGTCTTCCGGCGTGAAGTGTTGGAGGGTGTACCCCTGCATGCCAGGCGTTTCGAATTGGAGCCCGAAATCACGGCCAAGATACTCAAACAAGGCTATCGTATTTACGAAGTCCCCATCAGTTACACAGGCCGAGAATACGAGGAAGGCAAGAACATCACCTGGCGCGATGGCTTCCCTGCGGTTTGGGCGCTGATCAAATATCGTTTTGTGGGTTGATAAAATGCAAACGGAACGGGTAAGCGGTGGGTGCCCGACCAGACTAGATTTTGACCAACCCACAGCGCCATCTCGACCCTGGCTACTTTGGCTGCAATTAGATAGCGTCTGGGTTGTTTTATGGGCTGCTATGGGAATGGCATTGCGCGCCTGGTCTTTTGGCTGGTATCCGTTGCGCGAAGATGAAGCGTTGTACGGTTATTGGGCCAGATTGATCGTTTCTGGTCAAGATCCCATGCTGGAGTGGGTGGCTGTCGACAAACCTCCTTTTTTCATCTACACACTGGCCAATCTCTTCACCCGCTTTGGCGCCACAGTTGAGGCTGGGCGCTCTCTCAACCTGCTCTGTTCACTGTTGGCAATGCTATTGTTGTGGGTGTTGGCAAACCGTATCTACGGATCACGGCAGGCGCGCTGGGCTCTGGCGATCTTCGCCCTTTCGCCCTTTGCCATTGCCTTTGCCCCGACCCTTTATACCGATCCCATGCTGGTTGCCTGGCTCCTGCTAGCCTTGGTTTGCGCCAGCTACGGACTGGGGCTGGGCGCGGGTTTATCCTTGGGCATGGCCTTTGCCACCAAACAAAACGCCCTCCTGTTCGCCCCTCTTATTGTCGGGGCCTTATTCCTGGGAACCTACCCCAATTCACTAACCCGCCTCTGGCGCAGCATAGTTTCAGCATCGGCAGGTGGCAAGTCGCAGGTAGCAAGTAGCAAGTCACCCAGACACCCGGTCACCCCCTCACCCCTTCACCCCCTCATCACCTCACCCCTTCACCCCCTCACCCCCCCTCTCCGTCTCCTCCTCGCCACCCTAGGTTTCTACTTCGTCTGGTACAAAGTCTGGCAGTGGGATGGCTGGCGTATCCTCCCCGCTGAAATCCCCAGCTTTTGGGAGCAATCGTGGAACAGCTATGGTGGATTGTATTGGTGGTCGATAAACCAACTGCCCGAGCAACTGGCCAACTGGTGGGGCATAGGGCGCTGGCTTGGCGGCTGGCCGGTGGGAACGTTGATCCTTCTCCTGCTAGTCGGCATCGCCGGCATCGTTGCTCTGCGTCGCATAGTCTCTGCGCAAGCGCACGGTCAGCCGCCCTCTACCGAGTCAACAAGGCCCTATCTATGGGACCTGCTGTTTTTATCCTTTACCCTGGCTTATCTGTTGCTACATGTTCTGTTTAGTTTTCAAGCCTGGGATCGCTATCTGTTGGGCCTGGCGCCACTGATAGCCCTGTTAACTGCCCGAGGTCTGAGTCATTCATGGCAACAATTCGCCGATCACTCACATCTGCGCTGGCTGCTGGCAACGGTGGTTGGCATTTCACTGCTGTGGGGAGCGGGGATGGCCGCACTATCTCGATTACCTGTCGGCGGAGACCATGGTGCGTACAGTGGTATCGAAACCGTGGCCGCCTATCTTCAGGCTGAAATGCCCGAAGAAAAGGGTGTTTTGTACCACCGTTGGTTGGGCTGGCACTGGAACTGGTATCTGTGGGAGGGTGCGGCTGGGCGTGTCTACTGGTCGAATGCGGATATGCTGATCGAAGATCTGCTCACAGATGTCGATGGCTATCGTCGATTCATCGTCTTTCCCGGATGGCAGCTTCATGAGCGAGAGCCGCTCACCGAGGCATTGGCGGGGCATGAACTCGGTTTGTCCCAACGGCTCCTGGTACAAGGCGAGTTCGCCCCTCAACCACAGTTCGTTGTGTACGAGATCGTAACGGTGGCGCCATGAGCGAATATGCGGGTGAGGCCGTGGATGCCGCCGTTAGCGCACATAGAATTGCTTTTAAGTGGAGCAAGTGGGATGTGGTGGCATTGGCTGTCCTGGCCCTGGCGATCTTGCTGGTATACAACAAAGTCCTGTTGACAAACCTGGTCCCCGCCAGTGGTGACTATCTCTATTATTTTACACCCTACTGGGATTACGCCAATGAGGTTATGCGTTCTGGACGCTTGCCATTGTGGAATCCCTACATGTATGCAGGCGCGCCCTTTCAAGCAAATCCTCAAACACAGCTCTTTTATCCCCTGCGCTGGTTTTTCCTCCCCTTCGGTGCTGAGAAGGGCATCCTCTCCTTTGCTGCACTTCATGCCTGGTTGGCCGGGGCTTTTACCTATGCCCTTGCTCGGCGGGCCGCCCAGCTTGGACCCCTGGCTGCATTTGTCGCTGCCATGATCTTCGCTCTCAATGGTTGGACCACCGGTCTGCTGGCACAGCCGGTGCGTTGGGGCACTGTGCCGTGGTTGCCCGCCGCCCTGTTCCTCTGGGAGATGTTGCGTGAGCAGCCCCTGCGACGGAACCGTCGCACCCGTCGCCTGCTGGTCGCCCTCGTGCTGGTGTGGACGCTGGCACTCCTGGCCGGTCATTCTCAGACCTTCTACAATCAGGCCGTGATCTTCAGCTTCTGGGTCCTCTTCTCTCTGGTGTGGGATCTTTGGCAGATAGCTAAGAACAACGGGAGATTGTCCTTGCGCCAGATCTGGCAACACGTGTGGCCGATAGCTGCCATTTTGGTGCTGATGTTTGGTCTGACACTGACCTTGAGCGCCGCTCAGACGGTACCGACCCTCGAACTCAGCACCCAATCCTATCGCAGTGGCGGGCTTTCTTTCCTGGATCATGCCGCTCTCAGCCTCCCCCCCTGGCGCCTCGGATATACATTGCTACCGCATTACGCCCGGGATCTGGGTCAGGCTCTGGATAGCGATGCTTTCGCTGAATGGGTGGCTTATGTGGGCGTGCTCGGTCTGCTGCTTGCCTTGATCGGACTCGCCAAAGGCCCAAAGCGCATTCGTGCACTCGCTCTGGCACTGGGCATCCTCGGTATCGGTTTAGCCTTGGGGGCGTATAACCCGATCAGTTATCTGTTGCACGTCATGGTCCCCGGCTGGAATCTATTTCGGGTGCCCGCTCGCTGGCTACAAGCGGCCGTCTTGGGATTTGCTCTGCTGGCCGGGTTAGGAACACAAAACCTGTGGTCGGGTTGGCGTCCGAAGCTGGGGTTGCCACACCGACGCTGGGTTTGGTTTGGATTAACCGGCCTGATGCTGCTAGCCCTGGCAGTGGTACTGTTATCCCGCCCGAACGGTTTCAGCCTGCTTGCATGGTCAACAGCGTTGCTGGTATTTGCTGTTGTATTGCAGACAAAGGGAGTGACCAGGCGTTGGGGGACAATCGCATTGCTGGGATTGTTAGCACTCGAACTCTACGGAGCCAGTTGGGTGCTGCCGATCCAACACCCCACGACGCCACAAGCAGTCCGTTCCTGGCGAAGTGCGCCCGCCCGCATCGCTGCTGAAGCTGATCCCAATTGTCGCACCCTGAGTCTCAGCACAACCACCTGGGACCCGGGCGATCTGTCCGATCTACGACAGATTTATGGCCCCTACCTGGACGAACCCGGCCTCTCGAACCTGATAGACGCCACCAAGGCCAAGGAAGTGCTGGCGCCCAACCTGAGCTTGTTGTTTCGATTACCTTCACTCGACGGTTTCGGTGGCGGGGTCTTGCCCACGGCCCGATTCGTGCAGAGCATGCAATTGTTTCTGCCGCCAGACCGGATTGTGGCGGATGGCCGTCTGCGCGAACAAATGCGTGAGATCCCCGACGGGCGCTTGCTCTCCCTCTTCAGCGTCTGCTATGTGATTGCAGACAAGAACTTCGACGCCTGGCAAGACAACGTTTACTACGATCTATCATTTGGCGAAACACTGACCGCGCAAACGCCTGAACTGACGTTCTTCGATCTGCCCGGTTTCCCCATCACTGCTGTTGGTCTCGTCACTCATCTCAGCGACAGCGTGCAATTGGCTGATGGTGAGGTTGTTGCCGAGTTGGCCGCCATTTACGCAGATGGCCGGGAGGTCTTGCTGCCGATCCGGGCCGGGATTGAAACAGCTGTTGGGGCTGATGACGCTGCATTGATAGCGCATAACCGTGAGTTGCCGGCGGTTCGCTGGCGCAATGACGAACCCGGCCAAGATGTGGTCGCTCAACTTACATTACCTGAGTCCGGTCTGTTGGCGTCACTCAACCTGCGTCTTCTTCATGCAGATGCTCGACTGTTCGTTCGAGGTCTCTCCGTCATCGATGCCGTCAGCGGCGCCCATGACACCCTGGTCATCTCGCGCCACCCCTGGCAACGTATCCATTCCGGCGATGTGAAAATATACAGAAATAACGCCGTCCTCCCACCTGTTTTCCTGGTCTCTGAGACGGGGATCAGCTCCGAAGATGCAACCACCCTCGCTCACATGCAATCATCCTCCTTCGACCCAAGTGCCACCGTTTTGCTGGCAGAAGGTGAACCGATACAGGGCGGCAGCGGCAGCGCCGCACTTATCTCGCGCAGCCCCGAGCACATTCAGATAGCCGTGCAAGCTACCACGCCCGCCACCTTGGTCTGGGCCGAGTCCTGGTATCCCGGTTGGCAAGCAACCCTCGACGGCGAAGCCGTGACCATCCAGCGCGCCGATCTTCTTCTGCAGGCCGTCCAGGTCCCTGCCGGCGATCACACCCTCGAATTGACCTTCCAGCCACAGACACTGCTGTGGGGTCTGTTTCTCAGCGCCATCACCCTGCTCATTCTTTTACTGCTGTTGTGGTACCTATGAGACCGCGCTCAGGTTGTCAGATATTTACTGAGGACGTAAACCAGAAAACCGGAAAACGGGAATACCGGTATTCCGGTAGATTACGCCTCAATTGCGTCTGTGGTGACACGTCCTGGTCTACTGGTCTACTGGTCTCCCGGCCTACCGGCCATACTTGGTATCCGACCCAGGACCTCGTATAATCACTAGGATTCTTGTGTATTACAACGACCCACAATCAACGAGAAGTCATGATCAACGTCTTACCCTGTCCATCTGCGTGCCATTCTGGATGGTCTGAGACGAGGCGACGCTGAATACTCCCGATCATATTGCTTCCACGCGCGGAGCCATGTATGAACACTGTCAATCGAATTGTCTCAATCGTCGTATTTGTCCTATTGCTGTTGATATTGGTCGCCCTGGCCCTTGCGCCCAACGATGTGATCAGTTGGATGCAGATGCAATTGAGCGATCTTAGTGCCACGATCTCCCGCCAGCAGGTGGTAGACACCACCAATTATAACATCGCCCGCGTGGCCGTCGTCGTCGCGACCTTACTGGTCTTACTGCCACTGATTATGGCTGAGTTTTCAAGCCCAACAGAATCAGTAGCACGTGTGCGCACAGCCGACGGCGAAGCTCGCGTCACCACCGACAGCATCGCTCGTAGGTTAGCCTGGCATATCGACCAGTTGGCAGATGTCATCACCGTGGCGCCCGAGGTTCAAGCCCGGGGAGACCGTGTGGACATCATCCTGGATATCGAGACATCACCCGAGATCGATATACCCATGAAGACCGAGGAGATCATGCTCGTAACTCGCGAGGTGGTCGAGGATCGTATGGGGCTCAAGGTGGGTAAGATCGACGTCCGCCTCCGCCATAGCGCCTACCCTGAGATGATCTGAAGTCGTACGGGACCTGGAACAAGCATCATCGAATCTGCGCAGCTTGTCGCAACCGATCGCATCCATGTTTGCGATCATCAAAGTGATGGACACTTTTACCTTTTGCCCTTTACCTTTTGCCTTTTGATTTTCATAACAGAGGTAGTTTATCCGTGACGTTCGAATCCCCCGAACCGGCCCTCGCTCCACCCATAGCTGAAGAGGCTGTAGAATCGGTCAGCGAAGAGATAGCTGACGAGACAATTGCAGAGCCCATGGAGCAGATGGGAGATGATGAACTGGTCATGTTGCTGGAGAGCTTGCTATTTGTCGCCAGTGAGCCCACCACTATCGAGCGGCTGGCGACTGCCCTCGACGTGCTGCCCGAGCGTGTGGATGTGTGCCTGGATGTGTTGCAGATGCAGCTGATAGATCGAGGAATACGCGTCCAGCGCCACAACGAGGCGGTGCAAGTGGTTTCAGCGCCAGAGGCGGCAGACGCTATCGAGGCCTTTCTGGGGCTGGATCTATCAACCAAACTCTCGCGTGCGGCTTTGGAGGTGTTGGCCATCATCGCCTACCGCCAGCCTGCCACCCGCCCGCAGATAGAATCGATTCGTGGCGTCAGCAGCGATGGCGTTATGCGCACGCTCCTGCGCCGAGGCTTGATCGAGGAAGTGGGGCGCCTGGAACAGGCCGGGAGACCCGTTCTGTTTGGCACGACTTTTGAGTTCTTGCAGTACTTCGGCATTGAAAACGTCACAGGTTTGCCGCCCCTGGATGATGACGCTGTAGAGGAGTTAGCAGCCCGGGCAGAGATCTACGGTGAAGAAGCCATCGAGCACGCGCAAGCAGAGGCTATCGAAATAGATCGGTCCCAAGAGGAAGCTGAGGGGTAGAAAGTAAATAAGTAGACAAGGGACAAGTAGACAAGGGGAGGTGTCTTCTCTATAAGTAGGGGCGCACCCTTGCGGTCGCCCGTCAGGCAGGTGCAAAATCGTGCCCCTACTTATTGAGATGATACAAGGGGAGTAACATTTGATGCATCGACTGCCTTGTCTACTTATCTACTTATTCACCCTTCTACTTATCTGCACTGTCATCCCTTTGACCGAAAGCATCGAGCGCAGCGAAAACTTCAGCGGGGAAACGTTTAGGGCAACCTTGTTTATCGGCGCAGATAAAGCTGGTGTGACCAGTGACCAGTGTGCGCTGCGCCTCGTCCACGACTTCATATTCCAGGCGCATGCCTCTGCTTCCCACCTTGTCGACCCAAGTGCGCACGGTTACCAGGTCGTGGAACCGAGCCGGCCGCAGGTAGCGAACACCCAGATCGGTGATCAAAAACAGGTATCCCATTTCCTCAATTTTACGATAGGGCAGACCGGCGTCATCGAGGAAATGAATGCGGCCCACCTCGAACCAGGGCACATAATGGCTGTGGTGTACGATGCCCATGGCATCTGTTTCGGCATAGCGAACACGAAAACTGATTTCGCTGACGCGTCCTTTTGGTTTTGGGCGTGGCATGGTATGTTAACTCTTGCAACAGAGGTGTGTGGCTGAAGTGTCGTGCAGTGGTGACTGCCGCATTATCCTATGCCTGTGCGAATGACGCCAAACGGAATGGCCTCACGGCAGGCCCTTTATTCACTTGAAAATGCTTGACGGCAGTTACCCGACGAGGCTTTGGCGCCGATTCACCTAAGCACCCTGTTTTGACAGAGATCGGGGCCCTGACTATAATCCTTGTGCACAAACAGCTTGCTGGCTCAAGCGCTGTGCAGACATACAAAATGCCTCCGTAGCTCAATCTGGCAGAGCAAGCGACTCTTAATCGCTGGGTTGAAGGTTCGAATCCTTCCGGGGGTACTTTGACGTAATTCGGGGTAGTGTGCCCAGGCAGTGATGATCTAATATAGAACGTAGCCTCAAAGTGCTGCGACCTAGATAATATAAGTTATCATTTGAACGAGATGAAAGCGCTAAGTTTAAGCACAGACGGTCAAAGTAGACTGCTTCCTACTGAGCAAACAGAATCCTACCGGCTGGAACTCTTCCGAAAACTGGATCTTAAGATAAGAGGAATGCTAGGACAATACCTCACACTAAAGTGGGCCCCATAGTCAAGACCACGAAGTGGGCTGAATGAGGCGATATGAGCGGGCGGGGGAATGGTTGAACGATGAGGAATGTGTCAGCATAGAATTTCGAGTGCTCGGTGGGTCATTACGACCTACAAGAAACGCCCCCGGCACTAACGCGGCTTTAATGAGCTGTCGTGTAAAGCAGTATTGTAAGATATGCATGCGGAGATCGTGTTAGCTGCTTACCAGGCAACTGATCAGACTTATTGCGTCGCATAAAATCTAAGGCAGTGGTCTGCCCGTTTGGTCAGCGATATGGCGGGGGTGAGTAAAGCGAACTAAAGGGGGTAAGCTGTTGGCTGGTTGATTGGCGAGGTAGCTATGTGGCAAGGCTAGGAGGCATCTCGTGTTGGTACCAAGTGTAAATAGATGGGAAAAGTCGATTGTGACTATTACATTCGCAGGCGTAATGGAGGCCATTGCGGGCACCCTCTTTGGTGTGGTTCTGGAAATGGGGGTGGGTTGTTGACGCCTGTTAATCGGCAGTAGTCGAGACAGAAATGTTATAAGGGCCGATTTTCGTTGTGTTCCCAACACTGTCAATGGCCCGTATCCACACTATGTAGTCACCGATCTCCGACCAATAGGGTGTATAAGACCATGTACCGCCGGCTACGCTTGTCTTGGCCTGGTAATCCGCGCCAGTTGGTGGGCTCACGCGAGCATAGACGTTAAAAGCACTGCCGTCTGAAGCTGTACCCTGCAAGACAGGGTCTGACGATAGGCCGCTGATCTGCTCAACGGCGTTGGTGACATTCAGTTTTGGTGGAGTGAAGTCCAGTCGGTAGGAAACAATGACCGGGTCGGGAGAGATGTTTCCAACTGCGTCCACACCATGGACGGCCAATGTCTGCTCCAGATCATCGACATCAGATGTACCCGGCGAAGGTAGATTGTATGTCCATGTCCCTTCTGTGTACAATTGCCTTGCTATTGATGATGGTTTCACCGGGGCGGTGGCACAATCGTCGTCTGACCGGCATATGCGAACGGCAGCAATACCGATATTGTCTGATATCGATCCGCTCAGGGTGTGCACGCCCGGACCGATGATCTGACCGGCTACACCAGGGTTCACAGTGACATTTGGAGGCGTAACATCCGCGACCAAGGTCACCCATTCCGTCCAGCCGCTGGCCTGCCCGAACCTATCGACAGCCTGTGCCCGTAGAGCGAAGGTGTCGCCGTCCGTGACAGAACCTGGATTCCACGTGCATTGCCAGCTTGCATTGTGAGGGGTGGCATCAGGGCATTGGAACACCTGGGAGGTATTATCGCTTTTGCGCACCTCCAGGTTAATGAGTGGGATGGCCGATTCGTCGAAAGCATGACCTCGGATCACTAACTCCTCTGCACCAATCACAGCAAAGGGTGATTTGATGGCGACCTCTGAAGGTGCTGTGATGTCCACTGCATGATCGCTCCACATCCACTCCAGTGGGGCCGACGACCAGGGACCGCCGGTTGCATTGCGCGGGCTCTGGTCATCGTAGACGAAGGCATCGAGCGCCGCCCATTCTTGCAAGGCGGGGGCGACACCGCTCACATCAATCTGGGCTGTAATCGTGGTCTTCCCGGATGCGCCGGCGGGAATGTCACCCAATTCTATGATTTGGTCAGGCAATGCCAGGCTGAACCATGAGCCTAATTCGATCTGTACGCCGGTGGCTGCCTCAGTGCCCTGGTTGACATAGTCGATGGTAAAGGTGATCGTTTGCCCGGGACCTAGGGGCGGGTGATTGGTGTCGAGGTGATCAAACACCAGGCTGGGCACGATCGGTACCTTCTCGAAGCCAAAGAGCATTGTCCATAACCAGGCCATTTCGTCGTTCATAAAGCTGTAGGACGTGCCTACCGGATCGGCGGAAAGTGTGAACTGCAAGTCACTGTCGGCAAAGGAACCGCCGGTAGGACCGCTGAGATCCTCGTTCAGGCGGCCATTGGGACATATACCCTTGCCGAGAGCATCCCAGAAATAAGAGCGCACAAGGGGGAAGTTATGCTCGTTGGTCTGAGCGGCAATGGGATTGACCACCCGTTCACTATTCATAGGATTACGCACCGGCATGGTCGCCCACAACTGGAGGGATTCTTCTTCAGTAGCTACGGCTAGAAGGCCCAGGGCCGCCGATCCCGGATCAGCGATGTTCATGAGACTGAAGGGAAGCAAGATATCTGAAAGGCTCATCTCGGTTCCAGGCGTGAAGCTGAAATTGTTGTCATCTAAACGGCCTTCGCTCTGCCATGCAGCGTCTATCCAGCGATATAGCGTGGCCAGACCACCATCTTCGACCCACACCATCAGGTCGGCCCCCATGGCGGCGGATTGGGTTGACGAAATCCCAAGGCTGGTTTGTGCCATGACGCCACGGTCGGAAACTGTTGCTTGCGGATCGGATGTATTGCCCGGCAGATAGACGATGGTTGCTTGGTTTTCGGGATAGGGATTGAACAGACGGTCTGTACCACCTGGTCTTGTATCCAGATAGAGGAACAGATCTCCGTCATGATTCCAGTTGGCGCCGTGCCACGAGACCCGAAGTGCGTCGGTATCCCAGGAAACGTAGAATCGCTGTAAAGCATTGCCCGCGGCATCGGGATGGGTCTGAGCAAGACGGCGATCAACGCCCTCGATGGCGCAAACTTCGTTGGCCCAGCCCTGATAGCGAAGATCGTCGACGAGATCGGGCGTATAGGGACCATCGACATAAAGCGGATCGACTGTTTGGGAGCGGATGTTGCCCACGCCGTCAATCATTTGCACATGTCCATACCAACTTTGCGCTTCTCCCACTGTCTGCGAGTGAGTGCCGGGTCCGGTGTAGGGTGTGAGTTCGTCGGGGTTGATGGTGGGCATTTGGCTCCAGCCAACGAGATAGTCGGCGATGCCGCTGCCATCGCTTGATGCGGTCCAGGTCATGTCGAGCGAGATCGCATCGCTGAGCGTGGATTGGGCGGCTGTGGGCAGCGTTACTCCTTGCGCATTTACATATGCCAGTGTGATTGGCGCTGGATCCGGTGGGACGATATCCACGGTAATGGTCTCAGCCGTTGTCGTTTCCCATCCTGCTTTGTCGGTGGCCTTGGCCCTGATGCCGAAGGTTTTGCCGTCGAGTACGCCGGGCAACTTTAGCGGTATCTGCCAGCGCCCATCGTCGCCGAACGAAGCGCGCTGCCATGATCCACCATCGACGCTGACCTCAACGCGGTGTAGGGCAAGTGAATCACTAACCGTGCCCGACAAGCGCACGGTGTTGGCGCCTAGTTGATCTTCCATGGTTAAAATGTCAGGCTCGATATCGATCGTAGGAGGCTCCACGTCGATGTAGGTGGTTGAAACGGCGCCGGTGTAGATTCCGGTCAGGTTTATTATGCCGGCAGGCACAGTGGCAGGGCTCGTACTATGATGCTCGGGTTCAGAAGTTGGGCTGATCCTGTGAACGTCATCGAGCGTGGTGTGGGCGGAAACCAATGGTAAGTAAGCTTGAGGCGTCAAATCAGGCGGGATGGGTCCGTGCCAGTCGCCCACTATCGGCTGCAGTAGGTATTTTCCCTGCCCCGGAGGTGTCCATTGGAAGTCCCAGAGCGTGTTTGTGATGGTATTGGTTACCCAGTTCTGCGTGTGTGCGGGTTCGCTGTTTACGGTAACGGTGAGCGTATGTAGCGCATCCAGAGCATAAGCAAAGCCACTTACTCTGATGGGGGTTGTTGATGATAGAACTGTACCGGCGGAAGGCGTAATGATTCCGGCAATCAGCGTGTCGGCTACAGGCGTCGCGGTTTCTGTAGCAGCCAATGTTTGTTTCCCGCCGGTGCTTACCGCATTACTCGACGTCGTCGTACAATGGTCATAAACATCACACGTCTTTACCGAAAGGCTAGTTGGCAAGAACGGGGCATCGGTACGGTTGGCCTTGATTTCATACAAGCGCGTTGTGTCGCTAATTGTCTTGGCATACCATTCATTGGTGGAAGCGTAGGTCGTCTCCGCAAAATCAGTTATTTTGAAGTCGGGATATATGCTTGAACCTACCGGTTTGCAAGTCGCATCCTCATCGAGGCTAAAATCAGAAGCTGTACAAGTGTATTTCGTACCGGAAGGAACACCTAGACCTATAGTTTCTTGTTTGGCAGTGAAGGTCACATCGGGCGGACGCGTGTCGATTTCACCCCGCCATGTGCGTTGTCCCTGCAGAGTGGTGGCATTACCCAAGGCATCGGTTCCTCTTACATTGATCTGGTAGATCCCCTCCAGGCCATCTGCGCCGTCGGGAATCGTGTAGGTCCAGGTGGGATTAGTATCGTCGCTTAGCGATGCTGTCTTCCATGCGCCAAATCCGTACGCGTAGAGATCTGCCACCTCGTAGTCGGCCAGAGCCCGTTTATGAACGGTAACCTCGTCTAAGGCGCCGGCGTATGTGGACCCGTCGATGTGCTTGCCGACATGAAAAACACCCGAGCCCTGGAAGTCCTCTGTGGCAGTGTCTTGCGCCACTTGAACGCCGTCGAGATAGATAGTGCGGGTGTTTGTACCTGCATCGTAAGTGCATGCCCAGTGATGCCAGTCATTATCTGTGTAGCTGTCCGCAGTACTAAGATCATCACCCCAGAATGCACAGGTGAAAACATCGCTGGGGCCATAACCAAAGTGCAAGCCTTGATCGGTAGTAGCAGTTCCTTGACTCATCAGGATGCGCCACTCTCCGGTTAACCAACGCCTTGCCCACGCAGCTAAGGTGAACGAATTGTTCGCCAGATCGATTCCACTGACAGAAAGTTCAGAGGTCCCGGTGTAGAACACTGCCCTGTCACGCTGGCCGGTCGTATTATTTACTTCAGGGCAATTCAAGCTAGGTGAGCATGCGGCAGGATGATTCGTTCCTGACTGATCGGCCCAGTATTCAGTGTTCTGGGTCTCATCAAAGGGGAGATGTAAGACCGCACCATTCAGGGCGGCGATCTGCTCGGCCGGCGTGAAGTTTATTTCAACCGCTGAAATCTGGTTCGTGTCCGTTACCAGACCGCTCAGGATGAGCGTCGTCGTGATGAGGCTGGTCGTGTTATCCGGGCTGGCCTGTGAGAGTACCGGCGCTGTGGCATCCACTGTCGTGATCGCTGTCACGTAGTCCGCTTCCGCGGTGGTGTTGTTCACAGTATCGGTCGCTCGCAGTGTAGCGGTGTAGACGCCGCTGGGCACAGCGATACCCTGTCCCGCGCCAAGATGGGCAGGCAGGCGGTAATCCAGTGACCAAGAGCTACCGTCGGTGTGTATGGAGGCCTTCTGCCATCCGTTACCGGCCAGTGCTTGTGATCCTTGCAGCAAGATCTCGGCAGAGGCTACACCGCTGCCCATCTGGTTGCCTGCACCGGGATCGCTGATATTGCCGCTCATCGGCACCAGCCAGCGTCCTCGCGAATCGCGAGTAGGCCTTACCTGATCGCCAGGGGTTACAAGGGAAACGGAGGGAGGCGTGAGGTCAAGGATGTATGGGAGGGACGCCGTACCGCCGAGGTGGCCCAAGAGATCGGTAGCGCGCGCTCTTACAGTCAACGAGCCCTCTTCGAGATCGGTGGCGTTCCAGACAGTGCTCCACGTCTCGGTGCCATCCGCTGTCTGCCATGCACCATCATTGAGTTGCACCTCGACCTTTTCCACATACGAAGTTGGATCGACGGCCGTTCCCGAAACACTGAGCCCGCTATCGCCGCCTACGTATCCTGCACTCGGTGCGAGAATGGTGGTGGTGGGCGAGTCGGCATCGATGCCAATGGTGTGTGTAATGGATTGCGTATCTACACCCAGAGCTGTCGTTGTTTCTCGCAATGCTAGTTCATGCACACTGAATGTATCTGCATCCGCAGTGCGAGCCAGCAGGCAGCGCAACATCGATTCATCCTCAACCTTGACCTTCTCGTACAGTTCGAGGATATCATCGGCGCTCAATGCTTCGGTCCACATCGCCACTTCGTCGATATCTCCACTAAAATAGGAGCTCGTATCAAAGGGCAGGGTTCCGATAAGGGTAGAGCCAACGCCGGAATAATCATCAGACGCGGTATCGCCAGCGACCTTGACCCCGTTTTCATAGAGGGTGCGCGTGTTGGTAGCGGCATCATAAGTACAGGCATAGTGCCGCCAGTCTGTGTGATAGCCGAGGCTGGCGTTAAGGCTGTTGGAGAAATCGGAAGAGAATCCGCAGTAGAAGCCACTGCTGTCGCGGAAGCCGAAGTGCAATGCCGTATTATCGCCGGAAGACCCCTGGCCGAGGATCCAATCAGCATCTGTTGTATTTCGCTTCGCCCATGCAGATAGGGTGAAGGAGGAATTGGTGAGCGGCACGCTGCCATGATCACTCTTCACGGTCACGACCACGTTGTCCAATCCCCATTGCTCTGAGTTACTCGATGATGTATCCCCTTTGAAGTATAGGCTGAGCGTATCTGAGGTATGGTTTGAGATGGTGTTGCTGAAACTGTAAATCGTTCCTTTGCTGGAGCCGGAAATCGATAGTGAATCATCCTTGGCTCCATGCTTGGGCGCGTGCGCAGCTGGCCAAACGCGTATCGAAGAGATAGCGTCGCTTTCATAGCTCGGTAGTACACCACGCTTGATATCAGAAACCCACGCCGTGCCTTCATAGTTTGTATCTTTATACAGAGTCGCCACGGTGACATCGTAGTTTTTGCTGTAACCGTAGCAACTGATGGTGTCATTACCGATCGGTTCATTGCTTAAGTCAGGAGCATCGGCTGTAAAAGTCTGGGAAATGCCCGTGCAGCCGGAGTCCCTGTAAACGGTCAATCCATAGATTTCGTTTGTCCACCAGCCATTATCAGAGCCGGAATACCAGTTGGCAGGAGCATACTGATAGTTGCCGGCGGAGTCGGACTGATTGGAGAAATTGCTCTTGAAAATCCGGCTGCTGTCGGCGCCCCATTCCCAATTGTCGGGGCCGAGATCGGTGCGGTCGCCATCCCAGGTGCCAGGCAAAAACAGATCGAAGGAGACTTCGATGGTGTCATGGGTCGGCAAGTTACTTAGATCCAGCTTGACTGTTTCATTGCCGAAGGTGCCCAGGAATGTCGTGCTGCCGGCGGCGGTGGTTGCCGAGTGGGTATCTGTTTTGTCCCAGCCTGAACCGGTTTCCGATTCGAAGTCGTAGGAGAAGATTTCCACGGTCCGCTTCGAGGTTTGGATCTCCAGAACATCACCCGTGCCATTAAACTGCGCGGCAGTGTAAGCAACGCCATCGACACCCATCGTGGGGCAGTGGCCATCAGAACAGGTAGCGTCGAAACTGCTATTGGAAGAGTCGATGAAGGTCGCTGAACCATCCACTTCGTCCAGATCGAAAATGGCAATGGCCGCATCAAAGGCATCTCTGATCTCGGCAGCGGAGAGGGCGCGGTCATAGACGACAATGCTATCCATATTACCCGAGAAGTAGTTGGGGGCTTCGCCGTAGTTAGGGCGAGCGATTTTCAAGGTATCTCCTACATTATCATTATTGTTTGCCACGTAATTCGTTGAGTTGGCAGTCGCGTTTATCCCGTCAACATACATTCTGGCCACACCCTCTGTACCGCTGCCATTAAAGTCCCACACGGCCACAACATGGTGCCAAAATCCATCATTGACGGCCACGGTGCTATGGATGTAATTGTTGCCCCAGCCGACAAAACTGGGTTGCCCTGAACCATCCAGGTAGAAGCTTTTCTCCCCTTTTTCCCACGAGGTATCGCCGTCGTTTTTTGTCATGATTGCAATGTCTTGGGTTGCACTATCCACATCGGTTTTCACCCAAACGCCGATGGTAAAGTCCCCTTGGCCCAGTTCGACTACAGATGCGTCTGTATCCAGATAAGCATCGACGCCGTCGAAAAATACACCGTTGCCATAGCGGCCGCTTTCTCCGGAAAGGGGGCAAGTGCTGTTGCTGGCGCAAGAAGCATCGTTGCCCTGGTCGGAGTCATCCGCAAATGTGGTGGCGCCGGCACTTTCTTCGAAGTTCAACGCCAGCTTCGGTATAGATTGGGTACAGGCCATGGCAACGCCCGGTGCTGGTGTGCCCTGAATGCTCGTGGTGAATAGTTGTTCACTCTGCCGCAAGGTACCAGCGGGGCTAATCGCCTGGTAATGCGTGCTGGCCAGCTGCACTGAGTCGGTCGAGAGGATGGAATCCCAGGGATTAGCCCAGGAGACTATCCAACCGCCGTTTTTAGCGTCGGTGACCGCCGTGACGGCCAGTGAATTAACCTGCACGGTGTCTGAAGTATCCAACACGATTTCCTCCGAAACCCCTGTGGCGAAAAGCCTTCGAGCCAGGAGTTTGACACCGGATAACAATGATCCGGTTGTGTAAACAACCAGCACTTGTTGACTGATCGGATCGGCTGCCAGCTTCGGTGCGGTCCAATTGCCGAGGGAGACTATGCCGTTACCCCCGCTTATTTTGCTCCTTTGGCCGGCAGCGCCCGTTGTGTTCACCGTGGCGTACCAGCTGTAACCGAGATCTGCCCAGGCGGCAACATAGCCGGAGAAGGGATCACCGCCCCACACCAGGCTGACGTATGGGGGTATGTTTCCTTGCCCGCTAATCGCGTCCGGAATCTGTTGGACCGGTTCCGTGACCTGGCCGGCACTGGTGACAGGACGAACCCATAATTCTTCGGCATTGCCCGCCGCAGGCTTGCCCCACGCCGCCATGAAGTCAGTGCCGTCGCTGGCGACGGCCACCGGACTTATTTTGTTTCCGCCATCCTGAGTAGCGACCGTCACCGCTGAGGGGTTGCTGAGACTCTTGTGTAGCCGTGCTGCCATCACTTGAGCGGTTTTATCGCTGGAATCGTACGAGCCCCAGGTGACCAGGCATACGCCGTCATCATTACAAGCGATATTCGGTACTGTAAGCGATATTGTATCATTACTGGAAGTCAGCGTTTGATTGCCATTCACACTGCCATCTGGATTGAGTAGGTACGCCACGATGCTCTCCGTGCCATCACTTGCCGTTTCTAGCGTTGTGGCAACCACATAGCCTTCGTCCCAACCGTGGGCCGAGGCCGAGGCTACGGCGCTGGCGTTGCCGACACTTCCCGTAATCGTCTCCGCCACCTGCGAATCCCATCCCCAGGATGAGGCATCGTACTCAGTCACTTTTAAGGTGCTTGTAAGAACAATGGACTTGCTTGCAGATGTGTCGGGTGTAAGGGTGCTCACCAACGTTTCGGTGAAACCGCTGCTCACATTGACGGACGTCGATAAGGGACTGCCGCTCAATCCATCGGGCAGCTCCAACGTGAGGTTACCGGCCAGCGTCATATCGTCGCTGAGGTTATTGACGGTGGTTGTCGTATAGGCAAATGCGGAGGTGGGCAGAACGAAGCCGCCGCTGGTATCATCGCTAACATAGAGGGCGACGGCATTCTCGTTCCAGACGTTGGGATTATAAACATTAGGATTGTCAGGGTCGGCCCAAGGATCGCAGTCGGGGCAGGTATCCTGCGTGCGTTCGAACAGGTCGGTCATGCCGTCACTGTCACTGTCTTTGTTTAGGGGATTGCTCCAAATCCTCGTCGTAGCCGTAATACCATAGGATATGAGCCAGCCGCCGAAGGGGGGGATCTCCTCCACGTCGTTGAGGCCGTCGCCATCGCTATCCGCATTGCCCGGATTCGTGGTCAAGCGCAGTTCTTTGTCATCCTGGATGCTATCGCTATCGGTATCGGCAATGAGCGGATCCAGGTCTTTGCCGCCCTCTGCCTGTGAACGAGCGCGCATTGTCTGTTCGTAGGCATCCGAGAGATTGTCGCCATCCGTATCCCATGTGGAATCATCGTGGTCGAGCCCTCCCAGAGCGATCGGCAAGAGACCATCGCCGTCAGCATCGGCAATACTCAGTTCACCATTACTCCAGGAGCTTACATTTACGAATTCGTCCAGGGTGGCGGGAAGCACATCCAACTTGACAGAAGAACCGATTTCGGTCGAGTTGTTGCCGGAGACGGACTTCGAACTGCAGAACCCAACCCAGCATGACTCTCCATCCAGGGCATAGGCTGTATTGAGATAGATGGTTGTATCCGCATTGACACCGGCAGACAGTACAATTTTAGCGGAAGGATCGTCACTGACAACTGCCTGATATAGCGGGGAGGAGGTGCTGATGCCCGATTCAGGGTCTTCTTCCGTGTATGTATCGAATTGTGTGACCGTCCAGTCGGCCGAGCGGTCGCCGGTAGCAGTGGTGAAATCGGTTACAGCTGCGTCAAATTCATTGAGCTCGAACTCGAAGCTGTTGTCGCGCAGCGCGCTTTTACTAAGCGGTACCGTCTGTTGCAGGGTTGTTGTAAGGGGCAAAGAGTAGATGATGTGGTTGCCGGCGATCAGACCTTGAGATTGATCCGTCAGCTGCAAACCGATCGTACCGTTTTCTATGTCCTGTGTCGTTGTCAGATCGAACTGATAGAGGATGCTGGCGATGGCTTCCGTCACTTTGGCCGTGACTGTGTCACTACCAAGCCCCAAAATTGTGAGAATGATATCGACCACGGCGACTATGCCCACGAGGATGGAACCGATCACACTTAGCGAAATGACAAACAATACCACGGCCATGATGATAGCGCCGATGGTTTCGGCTAATAGTTCGTTAAAGGCGATGGATCCGGCGCTGACCTGGCCACTTGCTACCACATAAATGAAGATAGCAACGGATAACACGATGCTTATTATCAGCCCAAATACACCGATTGCTTTCGATTGGTTGACTAATTCTAGACTACTTGTCAAAGATGAAAATAGTGCTTCTGCGGGACCAATATCCTCATCGATTTCCATCAAAGCTTGGGTCAATTTCCACACCTTCATAATTGGCCGTATGATAGAGAAATAGGACATGATGGCGCCCACAACAGCAGCAGTGGCAATAGACACACCACTACTGGCAGAATTGTTACCTGCAATTTGTCGCCAGGCCAGAAGCCCTGCAGCCGCAACCAATAATACAATGCCGGCCACGGCTTTTACCGATCCAAAAGTGTCACCGAACCATTCCTGTAGTTTGAGACCGGCCCAAGTTGAAGCAACATCGAAGCTGGATACCTCACCTTGTTCGGTTTCCAGAAGCTCCCTTACAACTTCGAATTCAGAGCCATAGGTAATGGTGGATCGCATCACTTTCTTCAGAAGAGAGGCCAGGTCGGTGGCGATCTTGGCGCCGATAGGCTTATCGCTGGTCTCATAGTCTGCCGTGAGCGTGTAATCACCCTGTTGTACGACGCTGTTCAATCCACTATATACGGTCAGGTAGAGTAATTGCGCCAGCCCCTGGTAGGTGTCGGCCTCATTCTCATCCGAAATGCCGGAGAAGTCATTGCTCAGTAAATCTGTCATCTCGTCCCAGAATGACTCGATACCATAGTCCGACCAGCCGGAAGCGCTATCGTAGCTGTAGGGCGTCCACTTGACGGCTACAGATGTTTCGGTTTGAACAGCGTCAGCTCCCCCTGTGGGTAAATCCACTGTCAAAGAATTGCCGCTCCAACTCAAGTTGACCGTGTCGGAGATGCTTTCATCCAGATTGAGGGAACGATAGGACTGTTCCCAGGCATACATGATGGTGGGTGTAATGGCAGAGGAGGCCGACCAGGCCGGTGTGAAGACATCGTCGAGTACGCTCACGGTTTCTGTCACCGTCGTGCTCTGCATCGCCAGTTCTTCCGTTTCGTAACTGGCTGTCTTTACACTCAGGACATTTGGCAGTTGCCAACGCTCCTCATCACTGATCGCGCTGTTAGTAGCGTGGTCAAAGCGCGTAGCGATCTCGGAAACGGTCATGTCCCGCCCGCCATCGCTCGTTCTGCCGGCCAGGAAGGAGCGCTCGAGACCATAAAGTAGCCCATATAACGCGCTCATGTAGAATGGCTCGTCGCCGCTTGCAACAGATGGGTCTTCGTAGATGATGGCAACATCGGTATCATGTTCTTCTTTCACATGCAGGCCGGTCAAGAACCACTCATCGTCGTAGACCTGGATAATCTGTGTTTTGTTGTATTCGCTATATTCGGAGCAGATATTGTTTTTGTATTCGGAGCAGCTGTCGACAAGGGCCTGCACCATCCACACCAGACGCACCTGCTGCGCATTTCCCCAGCTGCTATCCGGGTTGTATATCATGCGGCCGTGAAAAGCGACATTTTTGTCACCCGTCGTGTCGGTAACCAGTTGCAAGGGGATATAGGCGGTCTGGACGTTGCTCGACGTCTGTTGCACCGAGATCCCGAATTGGTTGAGCACATCATCTGCCGGTAGATTGTCGGGCGTGCCGGTGATCTCGATTTCGAGCATGGGGATCATACGAACATCGCCATTGTCATTGGGCGATATCGACAGACTATTATCCACATCAAAAAAAGTCTTGCCGTCGGCGTCCTGGATCTGTCCTTGCCTGTCGTCATCCGGCCAATTGAGCACGTTCAGTGTATACCACAGGTGGTCTACGTTGGTAGGGCTGAGCTGAAATTCGACCCGGGTAAGCTCACCCTTGCCCAGGTCATCCACGATAAGCTGGAAGGGATCATCGCCGCTGAAGGTCTTCTCACCCATGGTGCTGTAGTGGGGAGATAGGTCCAGATTGTCGGGCACGCCGTCACCATCGTTGTCTCGATCCCAGATATCGGGCGTGCCGTCATCATCCGTATCGTCGGGCAAGTTGTCTCCATTCACGTCCAGCAGCCATTCCTTGCCGTCAGAGATACCGTCCAGGTTGCTGTCGGCGCTGTTCGGGTCTGTGTACCAGACGCGGGTGTTGTTGTCGTTATCCACCAGGCTGACGCCGTTTACCTCGGTGTGATCATCCAAGAGATCCTGGTCGGTATCCGCCAGGGAAGGTGATGTGCCCAGCAGGCATTCCTCAAGATTAGATAAGCCGTCGCCATCGTCATCGGCGTTTGGCGTGCTAGTGCAGGCGCTCAGGCCGTATTCTCCTGATGTCGTCGTTGTGGTGCTTGTAGCGCTTGCCACCAGGAGCGCTTGTTCTGCCCGCACCTTCACCAGGGGATCGGCATTCGGGCTGAAATCCGTGCTCAACAAGTCTGCCCGCATTTTATCCTGGTTTGCCTGCTGCGTTTGTCTTGCTTCAGCCTCGAGCTGTTGTTCCAACTGCCTGGAACTGAAGGCAGAGACTTGGTGGCCGGTGACAAGAGGTGTAATCACCATCGAGAAGATGACGGCAAGAGACACGCCCGCGTACACATGCGGGGAGCGCCGGCGGATGATGATCAGTGCTACGCTTGCCAGCCCTAAGCCCGCCAACAGCCATGCGACACCGCCCTGTGCTGTGCCCTTTGCTGTAGACGCAAATCCAGCGAAAGCACGCAGGGCCAGATCCGGGTTAGCGGCAGTTGCGACATCGGGCACGGACTGAAAGTTGGAGAAATCGACTTCTACATGGGCTGTAACCGCGTGATCATCCGCACGGTCAGGAAATTGCAGATCAAATGCCTGATGAATGGGCATGCCATTTTCTCCGACCCATAACTCACCCCGACCACTCATGCCGGCGTAGACTTTGGATACGCCTACTTGCACAACAGGCGGCAGTTCGCCTGTAGCTGTAAGCTGCTGCGTCATCTGTTCGCGCATATATTCGGCGAAGCGTCGGCCGTTCACGTCGAAGCTGTAACGAACGAAGGAGATCTCACCCAGGGCGGTGCTACGCCTTTCTGGATCACCCCGTACGACATTGTCTGCAGCCGCCAGGTAGGCCATAAAATCACCGCCGGGCGCGAACATGCCAGAGAAGTCATCAATGGGCGCCCAGGGCTGGGCGCCTTGTCGGGCGTGGGCTGTGCCTTCTTGCACCTTCACCTGCAAACCCGTTTCCGGCAACAACACGCTGCCGCCCCCCGACCACATTGTCAGCAACAACGACTCTGCTGCCGGATCAGTTTCACCTTCGAGGTAGACCCTATGTTCTTTGCTCTCTCGTCCGGCGTTCTTCACCGTGGGAAGGGGCATGAATGTCTGTGTTAGGTCGGCGCTGAACTCGTAGGCACCTGCCCGGCGGACGCGCTGCCAGATCGTCTGCAGCTCATCCTGTTCCGGCCCAGTGGCATGTAGCCATTGTGGCGCCAATGCCAGCAACAGAAGAATTCCAAATGGAATAATGATCCAGCGAAGCGGTGTGCGTTTGCTCATGATTGCATCTCTCTTTGTCTGCATGATCATTGCTATGCTTGTCGAATACTAGAAGTTTCGTACCGTACGGACATTGATAAGCTGTTCTATCCTTATTGAGCGAGGATAGATCTTCTCATACACCTCAAGACATGATAGCATTCTCTCGGTTTCCGTAAAATACTCGGTCACCATGTGCAAACGTCAACTTTTGATGCGTAATCAGTCTACACTCTTCAAGCACGAAAAAGATCCTCTCTCAGGACGCTATAAAACTACAGCTTAAGTTATCTGATCAAAAATGTTAGCCTATCTCACTAACTTTGCGTTTAACTCAATCAATTCGACGTGATGACAATAGTGGGGACCGCTGGCGGCTTTTGGAAGAAATCTGAAATTTGGTGTGTTCTGGTCCCAGTACAATTGAGATTCTATGGTTTTGGCTCTTTGGGATTTTGCGTGACGAACACGAATCTTGGCCGATGACACCACTACATCTCGTGGTTAGCGATGTCAGACGCCCAGATAAAGGGCGGTAAAAATCCGCATCACGCGAAA
>PIVW01000260.1 GCA_003353825.1 Chloroflexota bacterium | reverse complement strand
CAAGACATCTTTGTCCACGACCGGCAGACGGGCCAGACAACAAGGGTTTCGGTCGATTCCTTCGGCGCTCAGGGTAATAATGGCTCCGCCTATCCCTCCCTCTCGGCCGATGGCCGCTATGTGGCCTTCCAGTCTGGGGCCAGCAACCTGGTGGCCGGGGATACTAATGGTGCTCAAGACATCTTTGTCCACGACCGGGGCGTGGTGCGAGATGCCTTTACCATCACCATCGTGGCCGCTGACCTGGCCATCGCCAAGGCCGTCACGCCTACCGGCTCTGTTATCCCCGGTCAAACTATTACCTACACTCTGACCTTCAGCAACGCCAGTGGGGTGATAGCCACCAGCGTCACCATCACCGACGACATCTCCACCGAAATCAGTGTGCAGAACGTCAGCGCCAGCCTGCCGGTCACCCAGAGCAACAGTGGCAACAGCTACACCTGGCAAATGGCCGACCTGGCCCTAAACCAGGGCGGGGTAATCACCATCACCGGCGTGATTGATTCTGGCCTGCCTCACGGAACCTACATCGCCAACACCGCTACCATCACCGGAGCTACAACAGAACTCAACACCGGCAACAATAGCAGCGACGCTACGGTTCAAGTTCGCAAGGATGACCAGGTAATGATTATCCCCTACCGGCAAGATGACCCCACTCAACCTCATCCGGCTCACGAAGGCGCGCCCATTACTCTGAAAGCAATCATTCGTAATGCTGCATGCGCCAGTGGCTATGATGTGACTTGGGATGCCAACCTCGACACTGTTTTCGACGGCGCCGACACTACTAACTTTTATACCAGAAACAACGCTATTATGGCAGTCTGGGATATAGGCCGCACCTTCAGAGTGCCAAATGTCAACGGCGGCGCCCGGTTGGATGTTGGGGTCAAGGTGATTGACCGGTGCGGTGGCCCGGCCAAGTTTGCCTCATTCCCACTTTACGTTTACGACTGGACCCCCGACAACAACCCTCACAACTGGACCGACCAGCAGCTCGAGATCATGACCGTTATGGCCGCTCAAGAAACAATGTGGTATATGCACCGCACAATGGCCAACTTTGCTAACTACAATACTCGATTTATTAGAGCCTCAGCAGGTCACATAACAGTTACACCAAATATGCTACTGCTCCTTTTGCGCAATGGACACCTGCCGGCCTACCCGCCCGGCACCCTTATTGGGGCCCGTCCCGCTGGCTGGGACGCTGAAAACGATCGCCGTTGGGATGACGACCCCTACGCCGAAACTACCATCCGGCTGATAAATTATTTGACATCGCAGTTAGGTCCAACCAGTACAGCTCTGGTGGCTGGTGAAGAAAGTACCGAATGTGGTTATATCCCACCCAATGGCCCGGCGGTGATTAACTGCCCCCGAATTGCCGGCACCACGGACAATCAGGGCATCTATAGCGGCGGTACTCTGATTGATGGCGGGCGAGTAGCCTTTAACGGAGCTACCCTGGCGGCGCTGGCCCATGCCTTGCCGGCCTTGAACGGCACGACCATACAATACGGACCCCATACATGGCAAAGTTGGGAATGGTATATCCAGCAACGTATCGACTGGCTTGGCTATGCTCAAATAGATGGTGATATCGGTATGGGAGGCTGGGAGTGGAATCCGATTAATGGTAATAATCCTAGATCAGTCATCGACGCTGTTAATTGGACTGGGCTGGGATTTATGCTGGCCGAACAGTACGGCGGTCCTTACGGGATATTTGTGACCAATCGTCACAAATACCGGGTGGTCAATGCCTTGCTCAATGGGCAGCACCCTGATGGTGGTATACGTCGGTTCACAAACACCACAAATCCTTCGTCTTTACAAGAGACCGGCGGGGCCGTTGGTTGGGCCCGATGGTTGGGGCTGCATCAATTTAACCCCGGTGATAGCGCTATCCCTTTTCCAAATGAGTCTAACCAGACCCGGGGCCAACTACGCCAGATGTATGATAGAATGTTGACTTACACCAGTGCCAATTGGCAGGCAAGCAACAAACCAGATACGTTCGGCTGGCTCGATGGTTTGTGGCAAAATGGTGATTATCTTTGTGGTAATACTAATGGTGTGTACAATCAGACAGCATGTGGCAATACCTATGCTCTGTTCCGGCACGCTACCGGCTACCATGCCGGTTTGCCGGAAATAATTGTGATTGGCTTTCATTTTTGGCAACGTGAGTTCAACACTTATTTTGTCCGGGCGCAGGAGCGTGACCTGAATCTTGCAGACCCTTGGGCGAACTATGCCGCTTTTGGTAGGGTAGCCCAGGCTTACTGCACCAGAACCAGTCATACGTGCAATTATTATGCCCCATACTGGAGTACTGCTCTGGCCGGTCTGGCTATGACGCCGAATTCCCTACCGGAGATCTACCAGCCTGAAATTACCATTGTCAAAACCGTCAGTCCGACCCAAGCCTTACCTGGTCAAACCATCACTTACACCTTAACCTTCAGCAACACCGGGTCAGGCCCAGCTACCGGCGTGGTCATCACCGATATGGTGCCGGTCAGCGTTACGGTACAAAGCATCATCAGTAACAGTGATGTGACCATCATCGATACCACCGTTACCCCACCTACCTACACCTGGCAAGTGGTCAACCTAACTCCAAGCCAGAGCGGAATCATCACCATCACTGCTACCCTCACCGACTCGCTGGCAGCGGGGGTCTTCACCAACACGGTCACCATCACCAGTACCTCAACAGATGTAGATACAGACAATAACACGAGTGAAGCCGGATTAACCGTACCGCCAACCGACCTGTCGATAACCAAGGTGGTCACCCCCACCGGCCCGGTGATGCCCGGCGATACCATCACCTACACCCTGACCTTCTCTAACGCAGGCAATGCTACCGCCAACGGTGTGGTCATCACCGATTATCTCCCCGCGCCCACCTTTACCGTGCAGAGTGTGATTAGCAGCGGCAGCGTGGTGATTACTCGCACCAGCAACAGCCAGACCGCAGAGGTCTTTGAGACCTCTGCGGTCTCTGCCAACGCAGGTGGGGTCATCACCATCACCGGCCAGATCAGCTCGACTTTGAGCAGTGGCGGCCGCTTCACCAACACGGTCATCATCACTGCCACGACAGTCGATACGGATACAGACAACAACAGCGCTGAGGCTGGTCTGGCCGTCATCGTGCCCACCTGCTTTGCCCAAATTGAAGGCAGCCCAACCATCACCTACAGCAGCGATACCGCTCAGGCCATCCAGCAGGCCATAGACACAGCCAGTGACGGCGGCACCATCAAGATTGCCGGCTATTGCCCCGCTGTAGAGCAACGCAGTGGCCTGACCCAGAGCGTCTATATCAGCAAATCGCTGACCCTGCGTGGCGGCTACACCACTACCAACTGGACTACCTCCGACCCCAACACCTATCCCACCACCCTTGACGCCGAGGCGCAGGGGCGAGTGATCTACATTACTGGCAACGATGTAGACGTGCTGCTGGAAAATTTGTGGGTGACCAATGGTTATGCTGGCAGCTTTTTGAATGGTGGCGGCATTTACGTGGTCGGCGCTACGGTAGCTATGAGCAACAGCCAGGTCTTTAGCAACAGCACCAGTAGCCTCAGCGGCAATGGCGGTGGTTTGTACACTAACCAAACTTTGACCCTGACCAATACTCAATTCAGCAGCAACTCGGCCCAAGTAGATGGTGGTGGGGTATATGTGCTTGGCTCAATCACGCTAAACGGCGGTCGCTTTGAGAACAATCGAGCCAACACCCTTGGCGGTGGATTGCTTGCTAATAGCAATCTGACCCTGACCGGTACCGAGTTCATTAGCAATACTGCCAATGATACTGGTGGTGGTGTATTTGTGACAGGACCAGCCATACTTATCGGCGGACGCTTTGAAAATAATCGTAGCATATTCTCTGGTGGAGGCGGGTTGGTTGTATACAATACGCTAGCCCTAACCAGTACCCAGTTCATCGGCAACTCTGCCTTTAGCGGCGGGGGGGTGGCTCATGTCGGTAGCGGCGCCAGTCGCATGGTCAACGTTCTGCTCGCTCGCAATTCGGCAGAGAGCATTGGAGATGGATTACTCCTTAGCTCTTCCGGCACTGTTGAAATTTTGCATACCACCATTGTCAGTCCTACTACTGCCGCTGGAGAAGCTATTTACGTAACCAGCGGTACAGTCGGCATTACTAACACCATCATCGCCAGCCACACAATAGGTATTCAACGGATTGGGTCTAGTAACGTTTATGAAAACTACAACATCTTCTTTGGCAACACCACCAACCTGTCCGGCACAATCACCAGCGGCGGCAACAGTTCCACTGGCGACCCGGCCTTTGCCAGCCCCGCCAGCGACGACTACCACCTGACCGCAGGCAGCGCGGCTATCGACACCGGCACGGATGCGGACGTGACCACAGATTTTGAAAGCGATCTCCGCGCCCAGGGCCACGGCTTCGACATCGGCTACGACGAGTCGCCTTATAGCCGGGAGATTGACCTGCAAATCGGCAAGTCCGTCACCCCAACCAGCGCGGCCCCTGGCGATACCATTACCTATACGCTTACCTTTACCAACAACAGTACGCTTTATCCGGCTACCGGCGTGGTCATCACCGACACTATCCCCGCGCCCACCTTTACCGTACAGAGCGTGATCAGTAGCGGCGATGTAGTCATTACCCGCACCAGCAACAGCCAGACCGCAGAGGTCTTTGAGACCTCTGCGGTCTCTGCCAACGCAGGCGGAGTGATCACCATCAGCGGGCAGGTCAGTTCCACCTTGAGCGGCGGCAGTCGTTTCACCAATACGGCCATCATCACCACCACGACAGTCGATACGGATACGGACAACAACAGCGCTGAGGCTGGCCTGACCGTCATCCTGCCCACCTGTTTTGCCCAAATCGAGGGCAGCCCAACCATCACCTACAGCAGCGCGGATGCTCAGGCCGTGCAGCAAACCATCGATGCGGCCAACCCCGGCGACACGATCAAGATTGCCGGTACTTGCGTTGGGGTCGAGACGCGCTCCGGGGTGACCCAAACCGTCTACATCAGCCAATCGTTGACTCTGCGCGGCGGCTACACCACCACCAACTGGAGTGCCTCTGATCCCGATACCTACCCCACCACCCTTGATGCTGAGGAAAAAGGGCGGGTGATCTACATTACCAGCAGTGGTACCGATGTGCTGCTAGAGAATCTGTGGATAACTCGCGGTCGAAATTCCGGTAGCAGCGAACACGGTGGCGGCATTTATGCCTTTAGTGCCTTCTTCGACACCCTGGCCATCAGTAACAGTCAGATCTTTAGCAATAGTGTCAGCGGTACCGGCAGCCAGGGCGGAGGATTGTATACTAACCAAACGCTGGCTTTAACCAACACCCTGTTTATCAGCAACGTCGCCGAGGCCGATGGAGGTGGGGTGTATGCAGCCACTCAAGCCACATTAAGCGGTGGACGCTTTGAGAACAATCACAGTACAAATGGGTTTGGCGGCGGACTGCGGGCCAACAGCAACCTGACCTTGACCAAGACCGAGTTCATCAGCAACACGGCCTATTGGTATGGTGGTGGAGCTTATATGGCTCAGGCCAGTCTCACTGGCGGGCTATTTAAAAATAACCGTAGCCTCAATAAAAGAGGCGGCGGTCTGTACGTGAGTACGTTGCTTCTCACAAACACCAAATTTATCAGCAACACGGCGGCTAACTATGGTGGGGGGCTGTTTGCTCACCAATCAGCCATCATAATCAATGGTTACTTCGCAAATAATCGAACCACGGCCCTTCATGGTGGCGGTCTGTATGCATACTATGACGTAACACTATCTAATACGACCTTTATTAGCAACAGCGCTGTGGGTGGGGGCGGCGGTCTGTTTGTCTTTACGGGCAACGCCACCGTGAATGACAGCCGGTTTGAGCGTAATCTCGCTGGGGGTCTCGGCGGAGGCTTCTACTTTAGTGGTGGCCTCAATGTTGTTAGCCGCTCGTTGGGCATAACCGATACACAATTCATCAGCAACACGGCCACGCTTGGCGGTGGCGGTTTAGCCAGTAGCCCCAACGATCCGTTTAGCATCGCCAATAGCCATTTTGAAAACAATCGCTGCCTCAATGCCAGTTGCCAGGGCGGCGGCTTGATGAGCAATCTCAATCTGACGATGACTAACACGACTATTATCAACAATAGCGGCGGATACGGTGGGGGCCTGGCGATACGCGACCCGTTCAGCACTGGCTCAAGCGATTATCTGGCCAACGTGCTACTGGCTGGCAACACCGCCAATCAGCGCGGGGCAGGCATCTATGTTGAGCAAGCCAGCAACACGGTTGAGATTTTGCACACCACGATTGCCGGGCCGGTACTCAACACCAAACAAGGCATTTATGTTAACCAAGGTATGGTCAGCCTGACCAATACCCTCATAGCCAGCCACAGCGTCGGTATTGAGAACAGCGGTGGTACGGTCAATGAAGATTACAACCTCTTCTTTGGCAACAGCAGCGACACACAAGGCAGCGTCACCAGCGGCGGACACAGCCTCAACGACGACCCCAAATTCACCGATCCGACTGGCGACGACTATCACCTGACCGCAGGCAGCGCGGCTATCGACACCGGCACGAACGCGGGTGTTACAACTGACTTTGAAGGCGACTCCCGCGCCCAGGGCAACGGTTTCGACATCGGCTACGACGAGTCGCCCTACAGCCGGGAAGTTGACTTGCAAATCGGCAAGGTCGTCAGCCCAACCAGCGCAGCCCCCGGCGACATCATCACCTATACCCTGACCTTTACCAACAACAGTACGCTTTATCCGGCTACCGGAGTAGTCATCACCGATTATCTCCCCGCACCCACCTTCACCGTGCAAAGTGTGATCAGTAGTGGTAGCGTGGTCATTACTCGCACCAGTTACCAAACCGCAGAGGTCTTTGAGACCTCTGCGGTTTCATCCGGGCAAGGCGGAGTCATCACCATCACTGGCCAGGTCAGTTCCACCTTGAGCAGCGACACTCGTTTCACCAACACGGTCACTATCACTGCCACCACCGTTGATACGGATACGGACAACAACAGCACTGAAGTCGGTCTGTCCATCACCCTACCCACAGTGGCCTTTAGCAGCGCGGCCTATAACGTTGACGAGGGAGATGGAACGGCGGTCATCACCGTCACCCTCAGCCCCACACCTCAGGCCCAGGTTACGGTCGAGTACGCCACCGCCGATAACATCGCTCAAGCCGGTAGCGACTACGCCGACACCAGCGGCACCTTGACCATCGACCCCGGTGTTAGCAGTATGACCTTCACCGTACCCATCACCAATGACCAGATCGATGAAAACACCGAGAGTCTCGATTTGAGCCTGAGCAATCCCAATGGAGTCAGCCTGACCACGCCCAACACCGCCACCCTGACCATCACTGACGACGATATCGCAGACATCACGCTCACCCAATCCGGCGGCACAACTAGCGTTAGCGAGGCCGGCGGCAGCGACGCCTACACCCTGGTTCTCGACAGCCAGCCCACGAGTACGGTAACCATCACCTTGGCCTTCGACGACAGCCAGATTTGGCTGGATGGCGGCCTCTCGTCGGTTGAACTGACCTTCAACAGCGGCAACTGGAGTATCGTCCAGACCGTGACCGTCACCGCCGTGGATGACAGCCTTGTCGAGGGCGCTCACAGTGCCAACATCACCCCCACCGTCAGCAGCAGCGACAGCAATTACGACAACTTCAGCCTCAGCGATGTAACCGTTGACATCGTTGATAATGACACCGCCG
Source organism: Chloroflexota bacterium (assembly GCA_003353825.1). Next base: position 331 of record PIVW01000260.1, on the reverse strand, counting down.
GTATCAGCCTGACCCAATCCGGCGGTACAAGCAGCGTTAGCGAAGCCGGTGGCAACGATACCTACACTGCTGTCCTCAACACCCAACCCACGGCCAACGTGACCATCAGCCTGACCTTCGACGACAGCCAGATACGGCTCAATGGCAGCGTCTTACCATTTGAACTGACCTTCACCAACGGCAATTGGAACGCCGCCCAAATCATCACCGTTACCGCCGTGGATGACGCGCTCAACGAAACTTCGCCTCACACCGCTACCATCACCCACACGGCTACCAGCAGCGATGGCAACTACAACAGCAACGGGATATTCACCGTTGACGGCAGCAT
>PIVW01000816.1 GCA_003353825.1 Chloroflexota bacterium | reverse complement strand
ACTTCAAAGGCCAGCCCCTCGTACGAGATCGTGCCATCCTTACGCACCTTGCGTGAATGACGATGGTAAAACAGCTCTTCAAGTTTGCTGGCCAATGCCCCCAGAGGACGAACACGATTGAGGTCCTGCTGGTAACGTGCAATGGGGGTTAATCCATCCAGTCCGCCATGCGGTGTGATGTGATACAGCCGCTCCAGCCAGGCCCACATTCGTATATTGAGATCCTCCAGGCTGAGGATCTGTTTGAAGTCCAATTCGCCGAGGAATTGATCACGCACCGTGCGATGCCATTTCTCCAGCTTGCCTTTGCCTTCGGGATGGTAGGGGCGGCAATAGACCAGGCGAATCTGTAAACGCGCACAGATACTTTGCAGGCTGTGTGCGCGATAAGCCGCGCCATTATCGATGATTATTTTCTTGGGCAGGCCTCTACGCATGATCGCTTGTTTCAATACGTCCTCTATTTCGACTGCGCCTTCGGCCAGATGAAAGGCACTGTGCGTCAAGAGCCGCGAGGCATCGTCCATCAACGACACCAGATAGGTCTTACGCCAGCGGCCACTGAGCAAAAGCTTCGGCCCATGCATGACATCGCCTTGCCACAGGTCGTTGGCAAACTCGGCGACAAAGCGGCGTTTCTCTTCAAGCGGTTGGTCTGCAGGGCGTAAGTTGGATAGACCGTGGCTTTGTAACAGTCGATGTACACTGGACTTTTTGAGTTCATTCTTCACCGCCAGGCCTTTGTTCTCCAGCAACCAGATAATGCGTTTGATCGAACGTTTTGGATTATCGAGCTTGGCCTGCAAGATTGCTTCCTGCAAAGCGGGTGAGATCTTTGACAAGCCGGCATCGTTACGCTGTTTAGGATTCAGCGCATCTATCCCGCCTTGCCTCCAGGCGTAATACCAAGCCTCAATGGTTTTTTCTGACAGATAGCTGCGTCGTGAGCCCGGGATTTGATGCGGCACGGCGGCCAGTTCCCGGATAATAGGCTTTAGCTCACCATGCGCCAGGTGTTCCCGGCTGGCGAGCGAGCCCAGTACCGAGAGACGGAATAAGGCGACTGGATGGATTTGTTGCATAGATCACTCCTGGTATTGCTTTGGTTTAAGGAGTGGCAAGTTCATATCAGCATCAAATAGCAATCTACTGGCAAACTGTGTGGAGTCTAAGAATCAACCACTTAAGCTTGCTCCACGCTGTTTTGGCACTAACACATCACGGGATCGCCTCACCGGATTGTTGAATGAATAGCATCGCGGTTGAAAGCCGCCATCGATTCAAACAGTCGTGCCAGAAATCAGCAACAGAATTATGTTGTCCCAGTGTTGGCAACAGGCTGGCTAGCTTGAATTGGTGTCGTTTGAATCGATCACGCAACCGCACCCACCACCGCCAGATGCTACGAGCATGAGGCAATGATTGTTCAATACTTAATCTGCCCGACAACAGCCGCAGCAACATCACCTGTTGTATCGACCACAGGTACCATCGCCGGGGTGGGATACACTCAGGTAGAACCGAGCAGCTTTGTTGGCAGTGAGAGCAAATGAAGCGGGGAATGAATATTGGATTGAGCGAATCACGCACTGCGTTATTTCTGTCAGGGTGTCGTAAATAATGACCATGACACCAGACGCCTGCATTGCCGCAGCCTGGACACTGCTGTGGACGATAAGATTCTGGATTGGATTGAAGTTGCTGAATGTGCTGTTCAAGCGAATGAACTTCTGGCAGTATAATCATCATGGGTCGGTTTTCTTTGGTGTTGAATTGCTTGGTCGCAAATCACAATACCAAACGGTAACCGGCCTGTCTTGTTTTGTTTACGGGTGTGTGCCGAATTAAATCAGGGAAGGGCTGGACAACTGTCCGAGAATTAGGTGGGATGGATGTAGGGAATTAGCCTAAGCTAGAGAGAGGCGTAACACCTGTAATCAGTCAAGCATTTCACAGTGCATAAGGTAAAACGCGCCATTGAGCGTAGTTAGCCTATCCAGACGGTA
>PIVW01000259.1 GCA_003353825.1 Chloroflexota bacterium | reverse complement strand
ATGGCCCACGCCTTTTTCGGAGCCGACATCCCTGAATGACGGGGTTTCAACCGCGAAAATGACTGATACTGGGGAAGTTCATTCCTCAGCCGATGTGCAACATGCGCTTGACCAATACATTTTACCGAATATTATTCGTCAGAAGTGCAAATCTGGTTAATTTTTGAAGAGTTCTAACTAGCACCACTGGTTTATATACTCCAACAGCCATTGAGCACAACGTCGAGCTTGCACAAAGAGCCTCGTAAGCCGGATGACGTCCTAACTCAATAACTGAGAGGAATATCATTAGATACGACAATAGAACCACCCAAATAAGTCTGTACATTGCTTTGGCGGCAGCAGTGATCGCAATGGCGGGCAGCCTCTATTTCAGTGAAGTAGCCGGTTTTATCCCCTGTAAATTATGTTGGTATCAGCGCATTCTAATGTATCCACTGACGGTCATACTACTGATGATCATCATCATCAGGTTTTTGGATGAGGATGCGCCATACTTTGTACTGCCATTCTCACTTCTGGGGATTAGTGTCTCTACATACCATTATTTACTACAAAAGACAGACTTGTTTACCAGCAGTACTGTCTGCACTGCTGGAGCGCCCTGTACCACAACTTGGATCAATTGGTTTGGATTCGTAACCATTCCATTTTTGGCTCTTACAGCGTTTTTGATCATAACCATCGCTATGATAGTCGTGTTCACGAGCGACGATGATTCGACAGGGGAAGATATCGAACCGTTTGAAAATCTGACAACAGCAGAATCAATAACAGGAGAAGTATAGCGAGACTAGCGATGGAACAGTATCACCTGTGACGCAAGTTATGATGTTTTTGTACTTCAACCTCTCTGAAAACTCTCAGGTCCTGGTCAGTAGTTGTGAGTTGGGTTTCGACATTGCCACATGACTATCCTATAATTGAGGTCTACACAGTCATTGATTACAATACGGATCAGGCACTATGCATAAAGCAACGGTTCTCGTCGTTGACGACGAGCATACCATTCGGGATACCGTGTGTTCTTATCTGCAGAAAGAGGGCTATCAGGTATTCACAGCTGCGGATGGGCTAGCAGCGATACAGGCTTTCCGCTCATTCTCGCGGACCTCGTCATCCTAGACATCATGCTTCCAGGTCTCGATGGTCTAGAAGTACTACAACGCTTACGCCAGGAATCGGATACTTACGTACTGATGCTCACAGCCCGCTCGGAGGAAACCGATAAAGTCGTAGGGCTGAAGATGGGAGCCGACGACTATCTAACCAAACCATTCAGCCCTCGCGAACTGGTAGCTCGTGTTCAAGCCATATTAAGGCGAGGGCGAGGTGTTGAGCGCCTGGAGCCCTCGCTCACGCTAGGACCGGCCAGGATAGATGCTGGGGCCAGGCAAGCTTGGATCGATGATACGCAGCTCGAACTCACGCCAATCGAATTTGACCTAATGTATGCTTTGGTTCGTCACCATGGCCGGGTGCTCAGTCGAGAACAGTTGATCGAGCACGTATGGGGCTATGACTATTACGGCGACGCCCGGGTAGTAGATGTTCACATCGGCCGCTTACGCAAGAAAATCGAGGCTATCCACTCAGGTCTTCTGCCTATAGTGACTGTGCGAGGTGTGGGCTATCGTTTCGAGGTTGAGCCTGGATGAGAGCCGTTGAGGGCATTCGTCGACGTCTGGGTTGGAAGCTATTCGTCTCATACCTAATCGTAATTGCCGTTGGTGTACTCGTTCTGGCAGGGGCTGTTCAATTGCAGACACCGTCTGCCATCCAACGTCATGTTGATCGTATGGAATCACACTTGCTGTCTGATCCAGGTCTGGTGGAAGATTTACGTCAGAATTTTACTGAGGCAGTCAACGAAATTACATTGACGGCAGCTATGGTTGCCCTCGTAGTTGCTGTTGTGGTCAGCGTATTTACAGCCAGGCGGATTACCAATCCCATCCGCACAATGATGTCGGCCAGCCAGAATATTGCGGCCGGCCATTTCGAACAAAGAGTGGAAGTGCCAAGCCAAGACGAATTAGGTAATCTCGCCAAATCCTTCAACCAGATGGCGGCGGAGCTGGAGCAAACAGAGAAGCGTCGACTGGCGCTGATCGGTGACGTCGCTCACGAATTGCGCACTCCCCTTTCTAATATCCGGGGTATAATGGAGGCGTTAATGGATGGTGTGCTTCCGGCAGAGCCCAACAGCTACGCCAGTGTGCAACGAGAGGTAATCAGACTGCAGCGCCTCGTGCAAGATCTGCAAGAACTTTCACGGGTAGAAGCGGGCGAGACCTATCTCGATCTGAGCACTGTATCGCCTGTGGCATTGGTCAATATGGTATGTGAGCGTCTACGCCTGCAATTCGAAGATAAAGAGGTGGTACTGGTTGTGGATGTCCCGGAAAACATGCCGCTTGTACGCGCCGATCCTGCTCGTGCCAACCAGATTCTGCTCAATCTACTAGGTAACGCACTGCAATACACGGAAGCCGGGGGCCAAGTAACAATTCGAGTGCAGCGTCAAGACACAGATGTCATGTTTACGATCTCCGACACGGGTATCGGCGTCTCGCCGGCCGATGTATCTCGTCTCTTTGAACGATTTTATCGTGTTGATAAGTCTCGTTCTCGCGCCACCGGTGGCAGTGGTATTGGTCTCACCATCGCCAAACACTTGGTTGAGCGTCAGGGAGGACGTATCTGGATGACTAGCGAAGGCGTGGCACAAGGTAGTGTTTTTGCATTCACATTGTCAGTGGCCGAGTCGCAGGGGTGAGGATGACGGTCGGGAACCAGATCGGTAGGTGTGGGAAGGGGTCACTGACATGAGACTTTGGGAATTGCGATCTGGAGTGAGCATAATTTCAGCTGTTTAGGAACGCTTCGACCCAGAACGCAATGGTGATGCGTTTTGTCCACGTCGATAATGACGTCTATCGATCTAAACCCACAGCACCTCAAATTGGGGTATATGGAATCTTCATGAAATCGTCATATAGGCTTTAATGAGCCTTCACATTCGTCTTCTATGATTGTAGCATGGTTCGACGAATGATTTTAAAGACTCAGGACATAATAACCTATAGAACTGCGTCTTCAACTGAATGTATACTTCTGAATATAATTGAATTATAAAAGGTAAACCCCCGGCTAAGCCGGGGCGACGCGTAGAGTTTGACAAATCCGGGAGCCTGTAGAATCTCCAAGAAGTGAACCGCTCAAAATTCACAGAAGGAGAATCTACATGGCTCAGTTACGAAGTCTAGCGCACACAAAATGGGACTGCAAGTACCACATCATATGGATACCGAAGTATCGCAAGAAGCATCTGTTTGGAGAATTGCATCGAGAGCTAGGGCCAGTGTTGCGTGATCTGGCAAGGCATCGAGAATGCGAGATTATAGAGAGGCGGATGCTGATGGACCACGTGCACATATTGATCTCGATTCCCCCGAAATATGCGATTTCTCAGGTGGTCGGATATGTCAAAGGCAAGAGTGCAATCCACATAGCCCGGAACTACATGGGTTGGAAACGGAACTTTCGAGGCCAGCACTTCTGGGCGAGAGGCTACTACGTATCGACAGTTGGCCTAGAAGAGGCCGTGATCCGGCCGTACATACAGGGTCAAGAAAGTGAAGATCGGCGAATAGACCAGTTGAACTTGTTTGATGACGAAGAGTAACCTGCATAAGAGTTTGCGTCTTTAGGCGCTCCCAATAACCGCTTTGAGCGGTTCACATTTTCAAGCCACCGGCTTTGCCGGTGGTCTCTGACTGAATTCTCAGTCCTATTTCATCTGGAGGTAGCATCATGATGGGTTTTGGCTTTGGAGGTTTCGGCTTATTGTTTATGCTGCTCTTTATTATTTTGATCATTGGCCTGGCGGTGTGGCTTGTCAGCCTTCTTTTCCCGCGCCAGTCCAATTCTGGCTCCACTAGTTTGCGTTCATACACTTCGGACAGCGAATCACCACTTGATATCATCAAGAAACGGTATGCTAGAGGAGAAATCACCAAAGATGAGTATGAGGAGATGCGTGGCGAGATTCTGGGCGGTGCATCTTAGCATGTGGGGAAATGGATATCTGCGCAGCAAGCGAGCGTATGGAATTATCTTGTTTATGGGCGCCATTTTGTTGTTAGCCGCCTGCAGTCCAACGGATTATACCACCGACCGACGCGACCCTGAAATCGCACTTAAAACTGACGGTGAAGCCATCTATAATGCTAGCTGTGCATCCTGCCATGGACTCAACGGCGAAGGGGAACCAAATTGGAAGACACCCAAGGAAGATGGAACCTATCCTGCACCACCGCATACAGTCGATGGTCATACCTGGCATCATGGTGATGGCACACTCTTTGCGATCATCAAAGGCGGCGGCGACAGCCTAAATATCCCCAACTTTACGAGTAATATGCCGGCGTTTGCAGAAATATTGAATGATGAAGAGATTGTCGCAGTTCTGGACTACATTAAGATTTTATGGCCTGAAGAACAGCGCCAGCTCCAGTCTGAAATGAGTCAGCAATATCCACTGCCGGGTTCGTAAGGATTCCTCGGCACTTAGGTCCTTTTCAACCAACACTCACTCATCTCTACGTATGATTATGTCTCGATTCAAATATAGCGTCCTGTATCTATCTCTGTTGACGCTTGCTGTGGCGTTTCTGGCAGCCTGTAGCAGTAACGATAGCAATGAGGCTGTGCCCACACCACCAGGCATTGCCGAGGGTCAACCCAGTTTTGTATTCCTCTGGTACGCCCCCTGACCCGCTTGAGAGCAAATGACGCCCATCGTGAATGGGCTTGAAGCAGAGTATGGCGAACGGATTGCCTTTCAACATCTGGATGTCGATGAACCAGAAGGCCGATTGGCAGCCCGAGCCTACCAGGTACGTGGCCATCCCACTATCATCATGATCGATCCCCAGGGAGATATCCTCTGGAAGCGTCCCGGTGTTTTATCTCGGGAGGAAATCGTCAATGCCGTTGAAACCGCCATTGGACCCTAGCAACTAGATAAGGAGAAGGACAGGAATGACCAAGAAACGCCGCGCCGGTTCAAAGAAAGCATCCCCAACTTCAGAAACCGTCACCACCCAAAAATCCTCCACGGCAGCCTCGCGCCGTCAGACATCGCGCGCCGCTCGTGAACGCAAGCGTAAGATGCGTACTTATACGTTAATTGCCGTTGGTGTCGTATTGATTGGATTACTTGTCTTTGTTGTTGGTCAAGGCATGTTCAAGCGGCCAGGTGAACTTGTGCTAACACAGGGTAATACCCATGTTGGTGAAGCGGAGGTTGAAGCATTTGAATACAATTCCCGGCCACCGACATCGGGTCCCCACCTGGGCAGCATTTTGCCCTGGGGAGTTTATGACGAGCCCGTCCCGGAAGGCCGTCAGATTCACAATCTCGAAGATGGTGGCGTCGGACTATGGTTTGACTGCCCCGAGGGATGTCCGGAGTTAGTAGCACAGCTCGAGGGTATCGTCAGTGATAAAGGTGAGGACGGTCTGGTAATGGCGCCTTATTCCGACATGGAAACACGTATCGCCCTCACTGCCTGGAACCGAATTGACCGGCTTGAAGAATTTGATGAACAGCGGATCACGAACTTTATCAAGGCGTACCGAGGCATTGACCATCACGCTCAATAGGATTCTCGACCTCCTAAGCCAACAAGCACTGCCAATTTACCTGTTGCACCAACCATATTTTAAGGAGACCTTAATGCGCATTCCGACCCTATTTGTTCTCGTATTGCTCATGCTGTTACTGATCACCGGGTGTACCGCACCGCCCCCACAAGGTTCCCAGCCTGATGTTGAAGCCGCCGTTCAGGCGACATTAACCGCCATAGCGACGGAGTCAGACTTGGGATCAGCTACCACCAGCCCCGAACCAGCAGCGACGCTTAAAGCGTCAGCAAGCGATGTTCAAGTTGAACCCAAAACAACACCAGCTCCGGCTGTTGCCAGACCCCTTGTACTGCCTCCTCAAGTTGAGAATTTCGATCCTGCGCTCAGACCAGCCAGCAGCAAAGGCGACCCCAACGCGCCGGTGGTAATCTACGAGTGGTCAGATTATATCTGATCTTATTGCGGTCGCTTTTTTAGCGAAACCGCTCCGCTTCTGGAAGAAGCGTATATCGACACAGGCAAGGTATACTTTGTTTACAAAGAATATCCCATTTTAGGTGACGCCTCGGTCATCGCCAGTTTTGCTGGTCAGTGCGCCGCCGAACAGGATCAATTTTGGGACATGCATGATTGGCTGTTCAACAATGTCAGCCAGTGGCGGAGTGGTGATGCACTTACCAACGTTAAAGCGGGAGCCAGAGACCTGGGATTGGACGGCGACGCGTTTGATGCTTGCTTTGATGGGCAAGCACCGTTGGACATTGTCCGAGAAGATTATAACGAAGGTCGGACGTTTGGTGCTGAGAGTACACCAACATTTATCCTAAATGGTCACATTGTTGGGGGATTGCTCCCAACGGAGCAGTTCATGGCGATGGTAGATGCGTTAATCGTCGAGTCTGAAACAGGTGAACTGCCCGATTCAGTAGTCACAACTGTGCCATCACCCACACCCGACACTGATTTCGATCCCGAAACAACCGCCATGCGCGGTGATGCAGATGCTCCCATCACCATCTACGAGTTTTCAGATTACCAGTGTCCGTTCTGCCTGCGTCACTTCGAGCAGGCCATGCCAAAAATCATCGAGCAATACGTCGACACCGGCAACGTGCGATACATATTCAAGGATTTTCCCATTACCGGCATTCATCCACAAGCTCCGAAGGCCTCGGAAGCAGCAGAATGTGCGGGGGAACAGGAACGCTACTGGGAAATGCACGATCGCTTGTTCCAGGGTCAGCAGGCGGATTGGAATCAGAATCCCGACGCTGTCAATATCTTTAAGTCCTACGCCGAAGAATTGGGCCTGGATACCGCACCCTTCGATGAATGTCTGGATAGCGGCCGCTACACCGAAGAGGTTAGCTCCGATCTGAATGAAGGTGTTCAGGCAGGGGTAACGGGCACGCCCGCTTTCTTTATCAACGGCCAATTTGTAAGTGGTGCTCAACCCTACGAGGTGTTTCAACAGTTAATCGAAGCACTACTGGAGGAGAATGAGTAGGCATTAAGTTACGAAATCGGTCCCTATTGAAAGGCGATAAAGTACAACATCGGACATCCGTATCACCAGAGCAATGTCAGACGGAAGAAGCCACCAACGCTCGCCGACGACTACTTAGTTCCGTTGTTTGGAAAGGCGAAGTTATTCTACTTGTGGTGCTCGTAGCCCTCTTCATCACACGCTCTATCTCAGCCCAGCCTGATGAAAAAGTAGCCGATGTGAGTATTCCGCACATCAATGCGAGCCCAAATGCGACAGATGATTGCAACATCAATTATGCGACTAGACCCCGACATCTGGCCCCCGTTTAGGTGGCATCTCGCCGCGGGTGTGAATGTACGCCCATGCGGAATAATGCTTAGCACGAGCCATAAGAAGGTCATGAACCCTTTACAGGTCAGCATCATTCGTCGAGTCGCCTTGCTAGCGCTGCCTTTCCTCGTCCTACTTTTATCGGGTTGTGAGTTGCGCTTGCGTGGCACAACTGTAGCCGAAATGGATGCAGCGGAAACCACGTGGCAAGAGAATCCTATCCTTGATTATCATATTGTCGTCGAGGTAAAGAGACCGGACGAACTCAGGCGCAACGATGTTACTGTTCGCGGCGGAGAAGTATCTGAGGCAACGATGGTTCTGTCTACCAACTCATCACTGCCCATCGTATGTAACCCGGCAGCGGCACGGGTGGCGGCATGATGGGCGACGGCATGATAGGATGGTGACCCATTGACCTACGAAGTTGCAGCACTTCTCGCCCGTTTACATGGGCGAGAAGTGCGACAGAGGCATGGGCGAGATGGCTATTTTCAGGCTTACTTTCCTCGGCATATTACTCAAATCGCCGCCTATTTGGAACGGGGGAAATGGGTACTAGAGTGGATGTACAAAGCTGGATGAGAGTCTGAATCAGGGATAGAGCCAAGCAAAAATTGTCCAACGGCGAGTTGTCCTCAGTCAGCGATCCTTCTGAATGGCCTGCGTGTGATTTCTTCTCAAA
>PIVW01000004.1 GCA_003353825.1 Chloroflexota bacterium | reverse complement strand
ATCAGGGTTGTTGCCATTTTCATCCCTCACGAGGTCTACGTATGTTGAGGAATTCTACATCAACTTACGCTCACTTGCAGGTTCGACCCTCTTTGGTTCTGGCTTGTCCAGGTTAGGACACACCCGTTGCAATTTCCACCCCCTGCGCGATGCTGGGCAGATGGCCGCAGAAGGACGGCTGGACACACTGGACGAACGCCTGGACTTGATGCAGGAACAATGGCACGCTGCCTTGCGCCAGAACTTGCAAAGCGAGACTGCCCAACAGAGCGTCGAGGCCATGACCCCGCGCGAGCGCCAGCCCCTGGACGCTTACCTGATCCTGGGCGATCCAGTCGAAGAGATTCTGCCCGATGGCCTGGTGGTCTCAGCCAACAGGGCCCTGCGCGGCATCGCCACCGTCGGTATTCGCGTGGATGATCTGCTGGCCGCCATGAAACAGGGCGGATTACCCTGCACGACCGAGGAGCTAAGCCAACGCTTCGTCACCTACCTGAAACGGGTCATGCATGCTCGCGATCATCGCAATACTCGCATTACCATCGAGGAGAACTGAGCAGGCGATCTCTCATTGCCTTCCATTCATATCGAACGTACAATAGGGTTTGATTGACCCGATGGGGTTGTGTGTTTGCCCCCTGAACTTAACTCAATTTGCGCTACCAACCACCCCATGGAATTGCGCACACGCCTAGAATGGAGGTAGTTATGCATACTTCGTTCACCGTACGACGTTTTCGATGCTTCCAAAATACGACGATAGAGCCTCTTAGCACGATCAATCTTATCTCCGGTAAGAATAACGTCGGCAAGACAGCTTTACTCGAGGCTCTCTGGATGCATCACGGTTATTTCAACCCGGAGCTTGGTGTTCGAGTTTCCGCTAAACGTGGCCTCACCCGGATTAAACCAGAAGAAGCCTTCCACGATTTATTTTCGGACTTTGATATATCTGCGCCTATTGAACTTATAAGCCAGGATGAAGATGGAAAGAGACATGAACTTCGAATTACAGTTAGCGAGCCAAGCACTTCGCGTCTGGAACTCCAAAAAGATAGATTCAATGGTGACAATGGTTATGATCAGACGGCAACGGACCGGATATCTCAAGAATCCACTCAATTAACTGCGTCAAAAGTCGAGCTAGAATTCACATCAGGTGACGACCCAACAATACGCAGCCAGGCCGTGCTTGAGCGGAATGCCATTCGTTTTGAGCGTACTACGGGACTCAAAGAGTCGACTGGCATATTCCTCACGTCCCAACAATCAGGTAATCTCGAAGAACTGGCCGAACGATTTGCAAATCTGGCAGTGGCCAAGCAGGAGAAGAAGATCGTTCGTTTTCTCAAGATCATTGAACCTCGGTTACAACGCTTGACGGTACAGTACCGGGGTGGATTGCCTATCATCTACGGCGACATCGATATGCCCAGGTTGGTTCCCCTCCCTCTCATGGGTCAGGGGATGGGACGTCTATTGCAGATCGCACTTGCCATTTCAGATGCAACGGATGGCATCCTGCTCATCGATGAAGTGGAGAATGGCCTGCATTACATTGTCATGGCTCCTGTCTGGCGCGCCATTGCTGGGCTAGCCCAAGAGTATCAGGTGCAGATCTTCGCTACCACCCACAGCCGAGAGTGCATCGATGCCGCACGTCAAGCATTTGTAAACATCAGTGACGTGGGTATTGCTTTACATCGTCTGGAAGCCTCACCCGCAGGCATTCGCGCCATGACATACGACCTGGACATGCTAGATGCTGCTATCGAAATCGATGCGGAGGTCCGCTAGATGGCAGGGCAAGTTGAAAAACCCAAACTGCTGCTGGTGGAAGGGCGTGATGAAGAGGAGTTTTTTGCGAATCTCCTGGATTATTTGGCCATCTCGGATGTAGAAGTCAGGTCGATTCAGGGAAAAAGCCGCCTAAGCAACAGGCTAAAGGTGCTTGTGAAGGGACCCAGAACAGCCCCGATTGTTTCGGTGGGCATCGTGCAGGATGCCGATAACGACCCCACAGCAGCATTTCATAGCATTTGCTCGGCATTGGCTGCTGCCGACTTGCCAGTGCCAGAAGCGCCACTACAACTGCACGGCGCCAATCCGCAGATAGCCGTCATGATTGTGCCTGACGCCGTCACGCCAGGCATGTTGGAGGATGTGTGTTTGGCATCGGTTGCAGACGATCCGGCCACAGAGTGTGTCGATGAATTCTTTAGTTGTCTGCAAGAACGCATTTCAGCCATGCCCCAGAATCAAGCGAAAGCTCACGTTCGAGCCTTCCTCTCAGCCAGGGAATGGCTCGAAGAGGAACACTTCCTGCTACTGCAAAATCAGGTAATCGAGACATTTGTGCCTGACGCCAGCACCTCAAGCGCAAAAGTGCATGCCTTCCTGGCGTCACGCTACAAACCAGATCGTCGACTGGGAACGGCGGCCAAAGCGGGCTACTGGCCTCTACACGACGACGCCTTTCAGCAATTCAGAGATTTTCTGCAGATGCTATGACCAACACCACCCATGTTCAGGAACCCCTGCCCACCGGCAAAACCAAAAAACATGCCAGGCCCGCCCACCTGCCACGACCCTACTTCTCCCGCACGAAAACTGACCTGTTCCCGACCATCGTGCTGCGTCCATCTCGAATTGGCGAAGTGTTAGGTGCATTGCTGCACAGATTGATATGATGGGATATGTTCCTCGACTCCGTAGATTTCCAATCCACGTTTTTCCTCTCGCCACGACAAATCGGTCTTGCGCCTGACTTACATCATAGTCATCATTAACGAGTTGTGACATAATAAAATGAAAGGCGCATCCGGCGCTGTCTTTTTGTTTTCCTCTTTATTCCTCGTAAGGGATTTCTCCATGTCCCCGCCAATCGACATGCTCCCTCCAACCGGACTGGTTGAAGGCTTGCTCTGGTTCTTCGTCGGCGGCGTGAAAGATGGCTGGGGGCATGTGGCCGAGCTAGCAACGGAGTACAGAGTATGACGAATCATGTATTAAGAAAGGCTATTCCCTTCAAGGAGGTAAAAAATGATCTGGTCGGACGTACGAAAAGCATATCCCGATCAATGGCTCATCATCGAGGCATTGGAGGCGCACACGGAAGGCATCCAGCGGATACTTGACCGTATTGCGGTGATCGAGACCTGCGCCGATGGCTCTGCGGCCATGCAGTGCTATGAAAGGCTGCACCAAGAGTATCCAATGCGAGAGTTCTACTTTGTTCATACCGGACGTGAGACATTGGACATTCGCGAGCGCCACTGGGTTGGGATTCGGAGGAATGATGCAGCTTACGCTCAAAGATGATCTCCCGTTCATAGATGTGATCGTAGTCTACAGCGGCAGGGAGGTTGAGATTGCGAATGTCTTGATCGATACCGGATCGGCCAGCACCATCCTGGCCAGTCACAGGGTCGCCACCATTGGCATCGTTCCTGAACTTGAAGATGCTCTATACACCATCAGAGGCGTCGGTAGCGTGGAAACAGTTTTCACCCGTCGCATTGAACGATTGCGAGTTGGCGCGCATGCTGTAGCCGACTTCGAGATCGAAGTTGGCGGGATGAACTACGGATTCGAGATCAACGGCATCCTGGGGATGGATTTTCTCAGGCGCACCGGAGCCATCATCAATCTACGCAAGTTAAGCCTCGAGTTTTCATTGTAGCCAGAATCGACATGGACATGTCCCACCAAAAACGCCTCATTGAAGTCACCCTGTCCCTCGCCGCCATCAGCAAGCAATCCGCCGCGAGAAATCCATTCGCCACGGGCATATCTCCACACTGCACATCTGGTGGGCGCGGCGGCCGCTGGCTACCATGCGCGCCGCCATATTCGCCTCCCTCATCCCCGCGCCGGAGACGGACGCCGAGCGTGAGAAGCTGGAGAAACTGATCGCCACCATCGTAGACTGGGCCCAGGTGAAGGGCGGCAACAGTGAGGCCATCGAGGAAGCGCAACGCTTGATTCGAGAGGCCTATACTGACTGACGGACCGCCCCGCTTGCTCGACGCCTTCATGGGCGGCGGAGCCACCGGCCTGGAAGCCCTGCGCCTGGGCTGTGAAACCCACGCCGTGAAACTGAACCTGGTCCGCCCATCTCATCGAGCTATGCACGCTGGTGTACCCGCAGAAGTACGGCCAGCCTGAGAAACGCATGGTGCAGCAGGGGGCGGTTGAGGTGGAGGAGATGGTCAACCCTCTGGCTGCAGATGTGCGCAAGCGGGGCCAGTGGGTGCTGGAGCGAGCGCGGGAGGAAGTCGGCCACCTGTATGAAAACCTGGTCGGCGACGAAAGCATCGTCGGTTACCTCTGGGCCAGGACCGTGACTTGCCCCAACCCCGCTTGTGGGGCCGAGATGCCCTTGGTGCGGCAGTGGTGGCTGGAAAAAAAGAGAAACCGAAAGATCGCTCTGCCACCACCCTTCTTCTCCCGCACGAAAACTGACCTGTTCCCCAGCATCGTGCTGCGCCTATCTCGAAAGCTCAGCTTGCTACCTGGGCTTTTTTGCGTGGCTGACCAGCTGGTGAATTGTGTTTGGTGTTTCGCTGTTTGGGTTGGTATGCTGTAATGCATCTTGGTGTTGTCGGTTTGCAAGATTGGTTCATAATATTGCCCATTCAATTATGAGGTCAGCAACGGTATGGCGAAACTCGAAGGCCTCAAACAAGGTGCTACCATTAAAGGCATTCTGCCCGGCGGCAATGTCACGGTTGTCGATGTGCAGTGGTACGGCGATGATGCTATCGAACTGACCTACAAGGATGCATCCGGACGGGTTGGGAATCAGTTACTCTTTCGGGATGATGAAAGACGGTTGGAGTTAGTAACAGAAGGTCGGGCCTGGAGTTTCGAGGCGGATGGCAGTCTGCTGCGACTTGTGTCGGAGGCGCAGCGCATCCAACTGCGCATCTCTTCGATCCTTACCTGGCCGTGCACACCTCCATGATCGATCCATTACCCCACCAGATCACGGCGGTGTACGAATACATGCTGCCCCGACAACCCCTCCGCTTTTTGCTGGCCGATGACCCCGGCTCCGATAAAACGATTATGGCGGGGCTGTACATCAAGGAGTTGATCATTCGAGGCGATTTACAGCGCTGTCTGGTGGTCTGCCCCGGCAACCTGGCCGAGCAATGGCAGGATGAACTCTGGCAGCGCTTTCAGTTGCCCTTCGAGCTACTCACCAATGATCGGATTGAGTCGGCGCGCACGGGTAACGCCTTTGCCGAGATGCCGCTGGTCATCGCCCGCCTGGACAAACTGGCGCGCAACGACGGCCTGCAAGAAAAGCTGGAGCAGGTGGACTGGGACCTGGTGGTTGTGGACGAGGCGCATAAGATGTCGGCTAGCTTTTTTAGTGGTGAGATTAAGTACACCAAGCGCCACCATCTGGGACAACTCCTGGCCAAAACAACGCGCAACTTCCTGCTGATGACGGCCACGCCGCACAATGGCAAGGAAGAGGATTTCCAGTTATTCATGTCGCTGTTGGATGCTGACCGTTTCGAGGGGCGCTTTCGTGAAGGCGTTTACAGCACCGATGTCTCCGACCTCATGCGGCGCATGGTCAAGGAGAAATTGCTGAAATTCGACGCCAAACATCTTTTTCCCGAACGTCGAGCCTACACCCTGGCCTATCGCTTATCAAATCTGGAAGCCAGGCTGTACAGGGCTGTCACCGAGTACGTTCAGGAGGAGTTCAATCGGGCGGATGCACTGCAAAGTGGTGGCAGGAAGGGCTCGGTCGGCTTTGCCCTGACCATCTTGCAACGACGCCTGGCTTCCTCACCCGAAGCCATTTACCAATCGCTGAAACGGCGACGTGAGCGCCTGGAGAAGCGCTTGCGGGAGATGGAATTGATTTCGAGGGGCATCGGCGCTGAGATCGGTGCGCAGGTGGCGGGCTATGCGGATTGGAGTGAAGACGAAATCGACGATTTGCAGGACCTACCGGCTGAGGAATTTGAGAAGCTAGAAGAAGCGGTTATGGATCGAGCCACGGACGCGCTGACCGTGGACGAACTACGCTCCGAGATCGAAACGTTGCAGCGGCTGGAACGACTGGCCCGAGAAGTTCGCCACAGCGGCGTTGATCGAAAATGGGAAGAATTATCCCGGCTGCTCCAGGATGACGAAGCGATGTTCGATGAGCAGGGCCATCGCCGTAAGCTCGTCATCTTCACTGAGCACAAAGACACTCTGACCCACCTGGCTGACCGCATTCACACGCTGCTGGGACGACCGGAAGCGGTGGTTATCATTCATGGCGGCATTCGCCGCGACGAGAGACGGCTCGTTCAGGAGCAATTTACGCAGGACAGGGATGTCGTAGTGCTGGTGGCGACTGATGCCGCTGGCGAGGGCATCAACCTGCAACGGGCGCATTTGATGATCAATTACGACCTGCCCTGGAATCCCAACCGCCTGGAACAGCGCTTTGGCCGCATCCATCGCATCGGCCAGACCGAGGTTTGCCACCTGTGGAACCTGTTGGCGGAGGAGACTCGCGAGGGCGATGTTTATCTGACGCTGCTCCGCAAGCTGGAGCGCGAGCGCGAGACCCTGGGTGGGGCGGTGTTCGATGTCCTGGGTCAGGCCATCGCTGGGGCCGAGTTGCGCCGCTTGATGATCGAGGCCATTCGCTACGGCGACCAACCGGAGGTGCGGGCCAGGCTGACGCAAAAGGTCGAGGGGGCACTGGACCAAGAGCAATTGAAGACGCTGATCGATGAGCAAGCGTTAGCGCATGAAATGATGGGAGCAAGCCAGGTTTACGCCATCCGCCAGACCATGGAACGCCTGGAGGCGCAACGCTTGCAACCACACTTTGTCTCCTCTTTCTTCAAAGCCGCATTCCAGCATCTGGGCGGAACCTTGCGCGAGCGAGAACCGGGGCGCTATCAAATCCGGCATGTCCCCGCCATCATTCGCCAACGTGGCCGCTTGCTTGGCCATGGCGACCACGTCTTGCGCAGTTACGAACGCATCTGTTTCGAGAAGGAGCACCGGCAAGTGCCGGGTAAACTCACGGCAGATTTCGTTTGCCCCGGCCATCCCCTGCTTGATGCCACCATCGACCTGATCCTGGAGCGCTACCGAGGTTTGATGAAACAGGGCGCAGTGCTGGTGGATGACAGCGACCCGGGCGAGCAGATGCGGGCGCTGTTCTACCTTGAACACAGCATCCAGGATGCCCACACCAACCCCGATGGCAGGCGCCGCATAGCCTCTCGTCGCCTGCAATTCGTCGAGATGCCGGTAGAAAGCGGGGATGCTGCGTCAGCGACGCCGGAGGCTCGAAATGCCGGCCCCGCTCCCTACCTTGACTATCGCCCGATTGCAGCGGATGAGGCTACGCTGGTTGCCCCTTTGGTCGAGGAGATGCGGGCCACGCAAGACCTGGAACGGCAAGCGTTGGGCTACGCCGTGGCCAACATCGTTCCCCAGCACATCGCCGAGGTGCGCCAACGACGAGAGCCGCTCATCGACAAGACCCGGGCGGCGGTGAAGGAGCGGCTCACCAAAGAGATCATGTACTGGAACAATCGCGCCTTGCAGTCGAAGCTAAGAGAGGAGGCGGGCAAGTCCAACGTCAAGCTCAACTCGGCCCTGGCCAGACGGCGGGCGGAAGGCTTGCGGAAGCGCATGGCCGAGTTGGAGGAAGACCGCCAGTTGGCGGCGTCACCCCCGGCTGCGATTGGCGGGGCGCTGGTCATTCCCGCCGGCCTGCTGGCGCGCTTGCGGGGTGATCGGGAAAGCGAGCCTGCCCTCTTCGCCCGTGAGCCAAGCGCGTGGAACTGTCCGCCATGGCCGCGGTGATGGCGGCGGAGCGAACCCTGGATCATACGCCGGAAGATGTCAGCAAAGATAATGTGGGCTACGACATCGCTTCGTTTGTTCCCACAGCGGATGGCGATAGCCGCACGCGGATGATCGAAGTCAAGGGCCGTATCGAGGGCTCGGTTACGGTCACAGTCACTAAAAACGAGATCCTCACCGCCTTCAACAAGCCTGGTGATTGGATTCTGGCTTTGGTGGAAGTGCCAAAGCGCGAGGAAACACCGGAGGATGTGGTCGCATCGATGCTAGTGGAGAATGGCCCCGATTATTTTACTGCGGAGGGCTGCCGCCTGCGCTACCTGCGCCACCCCTTCCAACGGGAGCCTGATTTCGATGCGGTTAGTGTAAACTACAGTTGGTCGAAACTGTGGAATATGGATACACTGGTGGAATGAAATTGCCTGATTTTATCGGATTCTGTGGTTACCTCTCATGGTGTCACCCTGAGCGGGTCAAATACACAACTTTCACGGTCTCGAGACGCCAGCGAAGGGTCTCGCGGTCATGAAACGAGAGATTCCTTCGAGTCCCTCAGGACAAGCCTTCGCTGAAATTGACTTATTACTGAGCATTTTTTCGTTAAAACCGATGAGATTTCGATGTGTATTGACTTCGCGAACCCGCTCAGACCTGTCCTGAGCGAAGCCGAAGGAATGACACAGGCAGGATAGGAGTCGCATCCACAGAATCCACCAGAACCAGGAAATTGCTAAGGTTATTCAACCGGAGATGACAAAGTCATGATCACTGAACAGAAACTCCTCGAACTGATGGCAGATATCGAAGCGGACAATGTCGAACGCACTATTTCTGTCAACAAAACCGATAAGTTTTCTCAAGCAGTTTGCGCTTTCGCCAATGATTTTCCCAATCATCGCGAACCAAGCTACTTGCTGATCGGTATTGATGATGACGGAAGGTCCAATGGACTGAGTGTCACAGATCGCCTGCTCCAAAATCTGGCGGCGTTGCGCTCGGAGGGAAACATCCTGCCTTTGCCCGCTCTGACTGTTCAGAAAATCACGCTCTCTTCAGGTAACGGGGATGTGGCGGTCGTGGAGGTGTTGCCGTCGGAACTGCCACCGGTGCGCTACAAAGGGCAAATCTGGATTCGCGTTGGCCCGCGACGCGCAATCGCCAGCGAACAGGAGGAACGCATCCTGACTGAGCGCCGTACAGCCCTGGTGACCACTTTTGATGCTCGTCCCTGTCCGGGCAGCACGCTGGATGATCTGAGCCTGGAATTGTTTCTGGTGACCTACCGCAATTATGCCATCGCTCCTGAGATCATCGCTGAAAATAGCCGTTCGGTGAAAGAGCAGTTAGCTTCGCTACGTTTTTTTGATCTGGAAACCCAACGTCCCACCCATGCCGGCATCCTGCTTTTTGCCACCGATCCACTGCGATGGTTGCCGGGCGCTAGCGTCCAGTTCGTGCGTTTTCAGGGCGAGCAACTCACAGATGGTGTTCAGGCAGAACATGTTTTTTCAGGGGACTTGCTCACTGTGCTGAGTGGATTGGATGACTTTGTGCCCTTGCAAATCGAGACAACCATCGAGCCAGACACGGCTTTGCGGGAGCGTCGCAGGGCCACATACCCCACCGTTGCTATCCGTGAGTTGCTGATGAATGCTGTGATGCACCGCTGGTACGAAGGTTCCAGCACGCCGATACGCTTTTATTGGTTTGCTGATCGCATCGAGATCCAAAGCCCAGGCGGCCTATACGGAGAGGCGACGCCAGAGAATTTCCCCAGGCAAAATGCTTATCGGAATCCTGTAATTGCTGAAGCGATGAAAGTTCTGGGATACGTGAACAAATATGGCCGCGGCGTTCTGAGAGCACAGGAAGCACTGCGACAAAATGGCAACCCCCCGGCAGAATTCACTTTCGAACCTACCTTCTTCCTGGTCACCATCAGGAGAGCGCCATGAGAATTGTATCTTTCTTCAATAACAAGGGAGGAGTGGGAAAAACGTCGCTTGTCTATCATCTGGCATGGATGTATGCCGACCTCGGCCTGAACGTCATTGCCGCGGACTTCGATCCGCAGGCGAATCTCACTTCCATGTTTTTAGAAGATGACCGGCTGGAGGAATTGTGGCCGGAAGGGGAACATCCTGACACAGTTTTTGGCGCGGTTCGCCCGATTTTCAGAGGAACCGGTGATGTTGGCGAAGCACTCATAGAAGCCGTCAGCGAGAAGATCGGCCTGATCGTCGGCGACCTGGGTCTTTCCCTTTTCGAGGACAGGCTCTCTGACGCCTGGCCCAGATGTCTGGATGAAGATGAGTCGGCATTTCGCATCTTGTCAGCTTTTTATCGTGTGCTGATCCGTGCAGCCAACAGCCAGGATGCGGACGTTATTTTGGTTGATGTCGGCCCAAATCTTGGCGCTATCAATCGGGCTGCGATCATTGCCACGCAATACGTTGTCGTCCCCTTGGCCCCTGATCTTTTCTCACTTCAGGGCTTACGGAATCTGGGACCGACACTTCGCCAGTGGAGAAAACAGTGGGATGATCGCCTTGCACGCAATCCAAATCCTGACCTCAAACTCCCGCCTAGCGGTATGGAACCGGCCGGCTATGTGATTCTGCAGCACGCCATTCGCAGCAATCGACCTGTTAAGGCGTATGAACGCTGGATGGATCGTATTCCTTCTGAGTACCAACATGCCGTCTTGGATGAATCCACAGTTGACGCGCCAGCAGTCAACGAAGACCCGCATTGTCTGTCGCTCCTCAAGCATTATCGCAGTTTGATGCCGATGGCGATGGAAGCGCGCAAGCCCATGTTCTATCTCAGACCGGCGGATGGAGCGATTGGCGCCCACACCTACGCCGTGCAGAGTTGTTTTCAGGATTTCCAGGCGCTTGCGCGGATTATCGCCGAGAGGATTAAATTCGAACTTCCATAACCCAACCCATCCAAAAATACCATGGCAGTCACCCTGCCCCTGGCGAGCCAAAAAATGAATCGGCCCGGCTAAATTCCAATGAGCAAACGTAAAAAACGCAAACAGAAGAAAACACTAAGACGCAAACATAAACAGAGCCGGCTCGTCGCGCAGAAACAACAAGTACCGCAGGGAACCGGCAATCACATCCTGAATGACTGGGCGCAGCAGCTCCGTGAAGAAGGCCGGTTAGAAGATGCGGAGTTGGTGGTCAATCCTCCTGGTCATGATAAGCTCTCGGACAATCTGCTTGAGCTTCTGGGAGATTACACCAAGGTGGCCGAGACAGTGGAGGAGATGCGCAAGCTCATCTCTATCGCCAGCGTCGCCTGGAATGCCACTCTGATACCTGAACAGGGTCGGGAAGATTTTCTTGAATCGCTACTGAAGGATCCTACTGATGACTTGAACGAGTTCATTGATTATTTGATGGCGCGGAAGCTTTCTCTTTATCCTGGCATCAAGCGCTTTATCCTCGACTACAAAGTCGTGATCAGAGGCGACGGCTTTTACGTATCAGTGGTTTCGACATTGACGAAATAGAATGCATCCCGGCAATAAACAGGAAAACATCCATGCAGCCCTGCTCGCCGCCTGATTTCGGCAGGTGTGGATCGCATCTCCACAAATGACGCAGAGCGCCTGGCAGGAGCGTTTGGGGATGGCGTCGTTTTTTTCTTACCTGCCGCTGGTGCATCCTGAGATCAAGGGGTTGCGGGAGAGCTTCGCCAGAATCCGTCACCACAGGATCGTCGCATAACTTAGCGCGACCGACAGGGTCATGCTATGATTTGGGACGTCCAATCAATCTTGACCTGGAGATGAAATAAGATAGCGACTACAACCCAAGATATAGTCAGGCAAATCTATGAACAGGCGCGCCAACTGCCTCCTGAGAGTCTGAACGATCTGGCGCAATACGTCGAGTTCCTGCGATTCAAGGTGAAGGTAGAAGAGGAATCAAGTCAAGTGTCCGACGATCTGCGCATTGTCCATCTGCGCGGCCTGCTTAAGGGTGTTGATGTATCTCCGCAAACGCTGGCCTCTGCCAGGCGAGAGATGTGGTGCAAGCTGGAGTCTGCGTAATGGTGAAGCGTTACGTTACTGATACACAATTTCATAACCTTCCCCTGCTCACCACCGATCACGCCATTGCTGAAAGTGGCCTGGTCGAGGTCATCGACTGAACAACGCCAACGCCTATGCCCAACGCAACTCATCTCTAGGAACCCATGCCCACCGGCAAAACCAAAAAACATGCCAGGCCCGCCCACCTGCCACGACCCTACTTCTCCCGCACGAAAACTGACCTGTTCCCCAGCATCGTGCTGTGCCCAGCTTGAAGGCGTAGGCTAACTGCCTCGGCTTTTTGCGTGGCTGACCAGTTGGTTTATTGTGGTTGGTGTTTTGCTGTTTGGATTGGTATGATGGGGCACTATTCATCGTACAGACATCCCGACAAGATGAAAAATATGAAATCGATTTTTGAAGCCACCCAACCACGAGACGAAGTCTTACGTGGGGCATTAAGCGACGACATGTTCGCAGCGCGACTCCGGGATGTGATGGAACAAAGGGCTGATGATGTTTACAAGGAGCCCGGACAATTCTGTGCGAACACATATCCAACTGCAGGATTAAAAACGCTGTTAGGCGAAGTATTAGGACGCTTGACAGGCCATGCGCCAACTAATAGCCCTATCATCCGCCTTGAAACGTCGTTTGGTGGTGGTAAGACCCACAACCTGATTGCCCTATACCATGCTGCAAATGGACAGGTTCCTCAAGAAATCTTGGGGAACTATGATCTGAATCCCGAGCAAGCACCACATCCTGGCGATGTCGATGTGGCTGGCGTGGTTGGTTCCGATCTTGACCCCAGCAATGGCATGCCGCATCCCGAAGATGGCGTGACGACCTACACACTGTGGGGCGAACTCGCCTACCAGTTGGGAGGACGGACGGGTTATGAGTTGGCGCGGGAGAGTGATGAAAACAAAGCTGCGCCAGGAGCCGTTCTCTTTGACCGCATCATCGGCGAACGGCCCACGCTCATCATGATCGACGAGATCGCTCGGCATCTGCGAAGCGCTACAGCGGTGCCCACCATTACCGGAGAATCCACTCTGGCTGAGCAGACGGTCGCCTTCCTGATGTCGCTCATGGAATATGTCGCCAGCAAACGACAAGTCGTTCTGGTGCTTACCATGGCAAGTGAGCAGGATGCGTTTGCCAAAGAAACGACAGACTTGCAGAGTGCATTGGCGGAAGCATCCGCAGTATCGGCGCGGCAGGAACGAGTGCTCACGCCCACAGGCGAAAACGAAATCTCCGCTATCGTGGTGCATCGCCTGTTTAAGGAAATCGATCGGGATGCTGCGAAGCAGACCATCGCCCGATATGGCGAATACTATCATGCCCTGCAGGAAAAGGATGCCCCCATCCACGAGCGGGCTGTGCGGGCCGATTATTTACAAGAGTTTGAAGTCTCCTACCCCTTCCATCCTGAACTCATCCGTGTACTGAATCTGAAGGTCGGCGCCATCCCCAATTTTCAGCGTACACGCGGCGCACTACGGCTGCTGGCCAACGTCGTTCGTGAGCTTTGGCAAGACCGCCCTGCACAGACCTGGCTCGTCCACACGCATCATGTAGATTTAGCGAAACAGTCCATCATCGAGGACCTCACCAGTCGCTTAGACCGGCCCAAATTCAAGCAAGTGTGCGAGGCTGATATTGTCAGTCCTCAAATCGGCATTCCCGCCCATGCGGAGGAAGTGGACCGTCCTCTGGTCGCCAGTGGCAAGCCGCCATACGCGCAGCGACAGAGCACCACCATCTTCCTGCACAGTCTGACCCAGGGGATTGCCACGGGCGTCGAGTTACCGGAACTATTGCTGGCGACGATCACGCCCACTGCCACAAATGGCGACGATCACGCCGTTATGCGCAGCACGTTGGAGCGTCTTTACGAAAATGCCTGGTTTCTAGAATATGATGGTTTCCGCTATCGATTCAAGACGGAGCCTTCGCTAAACAAAATCATTACCGACGAAATGACTTCAGTACGCCCAACACGCGCCAAACAAGAAATCGAGGAGCGAGTAAGAAAGATATGGCGGGCTGGCTTCCTGAAACCAGTCTACTTCCCCAATGCACCAGCGGACATCAATGACGATAGTGGAAAACCCAAGATGGCCATCATGCACTTCGACGCCGTGAAGATCAATGCCGAGACCGAGGCACCGCCTGACTTAGTGCGTAAACTCTATGAGTATTCCGGCGTTGCCGAATCCTTCCGTAACTTCCCCAATAACGTCCTTTTCCTGGTTGCGGATGATAGTCAGGTAGATAACATGATCACGGTAGTTCGTCGCTATCTGGCCACAAACCGTATCACTGGCAGCGCTGAACGCATGCGGGAGTTCCACAAAGAACACCAGAAGGAACTACGCAAGATGCGGGAAGCATCCGAACTTGATGTGCGCGTGGCTATCACCAGAGCCTACCGCCATCTCTTGTATCCCGGCAGCGATGCACTCCAAAACAACAACTACCTGCGACGGGAGACCATGCCGCCGCAAGATCAGGGTGAAACAGACAAAGACCAGACCAATGTCGTCGTGCGTGTTTTACGAAATCAACAACGAGTGCTCACCGCCGATGACAATCCCCTCCCGGCACAGTACATCAAATCCAAAGCCTGGGACAAGAATCAGGTTGAGATGACAACCGAAGACCTGCGTCGAGCTTTCGCTCGCAAAATCAGCCTTCCTATCCTGTTGGACATCAACCAACTCAAACGCTCAATCGAGCATGGCGTTAAAACCCGCACCTGGATATATTTCTCGACGATAGAAGACTTTGCCTACGACCACGAATCACCCCCCTCGCACTGGCAAATTAGCGACGACACCCGACTCTACGAACCAGCGGAAGCCATACGTCTGAATCTTCGTATTAAGGGTAAGTGGACGCCAGCACGAGAAGGCGGGCCCAGCCCCGCAGATGATTTTGAAGATGAACCCCAGGATGAGGAGCTCGATCGCATCCTGGGGACAGGTCGTCCGAATCGCATCAATGGACAAGGCGTGCCCAACCAGGCATTTCAAAAATTGCTGGATCAGGCGCAAGAACACGAAGTTGAGGCATACCGCCGCATGGAAATCACCTTCCGCGGTTCCGAAAAAAGTCGAGCGACCGACCTCAACGCCATAGGACTTGCCATCCCGCAAATGGGCAAAGGCGTGTTTGGCATCAAACTCAATCTGGTAACTCAGTTCACTGCAGGCGATGGAGAATCTGCGACCTTCGCTTATCAGGGTTCCTGGAATCGTTACAAGAGATTGAAGCAGGTCAGCGATGCTTTCGCCAAGGAGGCTCAACACCTTAACATCGAATTTCATCTTATCATTGATTTCGAAGGGGGATTGATCCCTACAGATCCGCAGATCGCCGTTTTCCGGGATGTTTTAGTCAACCTGGGCATGGGGACAGTAGAAGTCACAGCCGAGCCTGTGTATGGAGAGACAACGACATGAAAGCGCTCAGTTTTCGACAGCCGTGGGCGGAACTGATCCTGCAAGGGCACAAGACCATGGACTTACGCACGTACACGGCAGCCCACCGTGGGCCACTGGCGATCCATGTCCCTAAAAAAGTAGAACGACAGGCATGTCTACGCTATAACCTTGATCCCGGTACCCTGCCGGCCGGAGGCGTGGTAGGCATCGTCGAACTGGTCGATGTCATCCCCCTCAGCGAAAGTGATTATGCCAGCCAGCGTGATGAACACCTGGCAACGCGTGGCTATAGGTCTCCTATGTTCGGATGGGTGTTGCGAGCGCCCAGACGACTGCCCGAGATGATCCCTTTGCCCGGACGACGGAACCTCTTCAATGTGGAGCTGGATATCAAGTTGGAGCCACCACAAACGGACGAGAAACAGAATCCGCCATTGAAAAGCGAGACGCCAACCGCATCTTTCGTCCCAACGCCCGAACTTGATAATGTAGTCGAAACTGACGGTCCCAGTCATGCACTACCATTCGTGTTAGAGGTCGTGGCCAGACCGGTAGGATCATCGTCGACAACAGATTACGCATTGACCTTGCGACAACGTGAGGTGCAGGAAACTGACTCCCAACTCTATCTCTACAATCTCAAACCGCAGCCAATGACAACCCTCGCTACCCTGAGCGGAGATCAATTGAGGGCCGTGGCCGATCACGTCATCGAAGCTATCCGCCTGGCTGGATACAAAGCCACCGACCTATCCGCCATCCGCACCGAACCCTTTTACCTGCCGGAAGCAACAGGCGTACTCCTGGGGTTGGTCTTCATGACCGTGCGTCCCCTGAGCAAACTATCCCGCGTCGAGGCTATTTCGCAGGGCATTCGCCGCATGCCGCCAGAGGAAGTCTACTACTGGTACAGCAAATGCACAGCACGCGACACCGCCCTCCGTGCTCAAAAAGCGCTGCGGGTCTTGCTGGCTGCTGAATAGTGATCACGAAGTCAGGATTAGGAAATGGTAAAAAAAGTATTGATAGATTTCGATTTATCCGTTATAATGATCATATCTGTGATGTTTTCACAAATTTCAAATCTTTAACACTAACTACCGAACACTTTTGGATTTGTCATTCTGAACGGTTTGACGGAGCCAAAATACATTGTCTCAGCAATTCTGTTGAACGAGAAAATCCACAAGAGCACGCTATTTTAGTGAAGAATCTTGGCAGTACAGGTTGGCTCAGATCCTTCGATAGCGTTTTTCGCTTGTGAGAGTCTTCTGTTTGACCCTCTCAGGGTGACACAAAATGAAACTGTCCGGTAGCTAGTTTTCAACATAACAATTAGGTGTATTATGCTCATCGAATTCAGTGTGGGAAACTTCCGGTCTTTCCGAGATACAGTCACGCTCAGCATGGTGGCCGCGAAACTAAAGGCCAAGAACAAGGCGCTTGATGAGAATAACGTCTTCGATGCGCCTGGAGCGCCTCCACTGTTGACCAGCGCCGCCATCTACGGCGCCAACGCCAGCGGCAAGAGCAATCTGATCGCTGCCATCCACTTCATGCGACGTTTTGTCATCGACTCCACCAAAGAAACGAAGGCCACCGGCGCCATCAATGTCGAAAACTTTCGCCTGAGCACAACAACCATCGGTCAACCTTCTCATTTTGAGATAGTATTTGTGCTGGACGACAAACGTTATCGCTATGGCTTCGAAGTCACTCAGGAGCGGGTTGTTGAGGAATGGCTTTTTCATGTGCCACACACACGCGAAGCCCGTTTGTTCGAACGTTTCGAGGATGAAGTCAGGCTGGGTGATTCATTCAAAGAAGGAAGGAATCTTATTGAGAAGACGCGACCCAATGCGCTCTTTCTGTCAGTCGTTGCCCAATTCAATGGCCCTATTGCCCAGAAAGTGGTGAGTTGGTTTCGACATCTGGGAATTGTATCCGGCATTGAAGACGTTGGTATCCGTCAGTACACGATGCGGCGGTTCCTTGATGGTGACCATGCGTTTGAAATGGCCAATTATATCAAGCGTCTCGACCTTGGCATTCAGGAATTGAGCGTGGAAAAAGCTGCGCAAATATTGAAGCTGGAATCTAAAAGGACGCCGGAAAAGTCTCAAAAGAGGTTTCAAGCTCTCCAAGGAGTAGTGCCCCAGACAGAGTTTGAACCACTGTTCGTTAGAACGAAGCATCCCATTTATGATCGTGAGGGAAAACAGGCTGGAGATGAGACATTTGACCTTGATGAAAATGAATCAGAGGGAACCAAGAAACTATTTGCCCTGGCGGGGCCATTCATTGATACTATGAAGAAAGGCCAAGTACTGATCATTGATGAGTTCGACGCCCGCCTGCACTCCCTACTCACCCGCGAGATCGTCAGCCTGTTCAACTCCCGCCAAACCAATCCCCGCCATGCTCAACTGATCTTTACGACGCAGGACACAAACCTGCTCGATAACCGTTTTCTGCGCCGGGATCAGATCTGGTTTACGGAAAAGGACAGGCAGGGCGCAACACATCTGTACTCTCTGGCCGAATACAAAGTGCGCAACGACGCTTCTTTTGAACGAGATTACATCCAAGGACGCTACGGCGCCATCCCTTATCTGGGTGACCTGCGGCAGATTGTGGAGGGAGCCTGATGACAAAGAATAGTCAATACAACGCTCAACAACCAACCCCAGTTGAAATAGGATAGACTGCTATGAAAAATCCGCCCAATGGCCATATTAGACAACTGGTCGTCAAGAATTATCGTAGTCTGGCCAACGTAAATTTAGATATGGGATCATTGATCCTCTTGGTTGGACCGAATGGCGCCGGAAAAAGCAACATCATAGATGCCTTTCGCTTCATTCGCGATGCAGTCACCCGCGGGCTGGAAAATGCCATCATCGAGAGGCATGGTATGAGCGCGCTGCGCCGTTGGTCAGCCAAGGGTCGCCCCTATGACGTCCATCTTGAAGTACATCTGGATTTACCGCAAGGGCAAGCAATGTATGCTTTCACTTTAGGTAGCGAAAGGCGTGGGGAATATCGGGTAAAATGGGAAAGATGCGAAGTCGCCGGTCAAGATGGCGTGGCCGAATACGAGATTGAGGACGGCAAATGGATCAAGCCGATCAATGGTTGGCAGGGCGAAAGAATGCAAGCCGCCAGTGAATTATCCACTCCCCAATTGAACCTTTTCTTGCCGAGCGCGCTACATCCTCGATTTATTTCTGTTCAGCGTTTCATTCAAGACATGGGGTTTTATACCATCTATCCCAACGATTTGAGTGAACCCCAGAAGTCTTCGAATGTTTATCCCTTGGAAGAAAAAGGACAAAATCTGGCCAGTTTGCTGCGGGACATCAAACGAAAAAAACGTCCTGAATTCCAACAGTTGTTGGCATTCCTTTCCCAGGCGATAACAGGAATCGATAACATATCGGTCACCCAGGTCGGGGGATATTTGGTAACCCGTCTACATCATGGCAAAGGTGGCCCAGCCTTTGAACTGGCTCAGGAATCTGACGGCACACTTCGCATTTTGGGCATCCTCACCGCTTTGTATCAAGCTCCACCACGTACGCTACTTGCCATCGAAGAGCCAGAACTGACCATTCATCCTGGCGCATTGTGTGTACTGGGGGATGCACTGCTGGAGGGCAGCGCCCGTTCCCAATTGCTCATTACTACGCACAGCCCAGACTTACTCTATCAATTCCCCGCCGATAGTCTACGGGTAGTGGAGAAAAAGGAGGGTATCACAGTGGTGGGGAAGGTAGCCGAGCAGCAACGAAAAGCTATTGAGGAGAAATTATTTTCGCCTGGCGAATTGATGCGCATGGAGGGGTTGAAACGTGCTTGAGGATAGGGTGTAAAAAATGCCGGTTATTATTCCCATTGTCGAAGGAGATGGCGACGTCACCGCTGTTCCCCTGTTGCTCAGACGAGTTTTGGGCGAACATTTTCAGGAATACCGATGGCAGATAGGCGGTCCCAAAAAGGCCTTCAGCCTCCACGTTTTACGTCAAAAACTGGAGAATTATCTACGCTACGCTCAACAGGAGAACGACGCCGCAGCCATTCTCATTGTGCTGGACCTGGATGACGGCTGTCCCGAAATAGAGGCTATCCAATTGGCGCAAGAAATACGCACTCTTTCGCCCAAATTGCCGGTCGCCATTGTGTTTGCGTACCGAGAATTTGAGACCTGGTTTCTAGCCAGCCTGGAAACGCTGGGCGGAAGCTACGACCTCCCTGAAGGCCTTACCTACGAGGGTAATGTGGAGGATCGTCGGGGAGCGAAGGAATGGCTGACCGAACAAATGCCACCAGGACGAATTTACAAGGAAACCTTACAGCAACCGAGTATGGCCTCAAAAATCGATCTCAATTTGGCAAGCCAACGTTCCCGCTCGTTTCGCCGCCTGCTTCACGCGGTAGAGGAATTGGTTGCCTCCACAGAGGGACGCGTAACCCCATGACCCCACCTCCCCTCCTCATCGAATCCTGGATGCCTTTTGAAAAAGTCGGTGCTGAAAGTTTACGCGACGCCAGCGCCGCACGTTAACCCCCACTCAACCGATTACACGTGTGGTGGGCGCGCCGTCCACTGACGATCAGTCGCGCCGCCATCCTGGGTGGGGTATTACCAGGCTGGTCGGAGGATTGGCCGGAGAATCTTCGAAAGGAGTTCCCCGCCGAAGAAACATATCATGCCTGGTTTCTTCGCTTTTTGGGCATCTTTGGTGACCCTGTTGCCGGACGAAGGGCTCTGTTATTAGCACGCCAAGAAGGGAAATTTATCAGGAACCCCTATTCCTACCCTCGTGCATTTTCAACCAATCCCTCCATCGACGACCTTGATATGCTGGGTGATTTACTTGAATACACTTGGGGCACACGCGACCTCACCGTGCTCGACCCTTTTGCTGGCGGCGGTTCCATTCCCTTCGAAGCCTTACGCTACGGCTTTACCACCATCGCCAATGACCTCAACCCTGTGGCGGCCGTCATTCTCAAGACCACGCTCGAGTATCCAGCCCACTATGGCCGCTCCCTGGCCGATGATATCCGCAAATGGGGTAATCGCTGGTACGAATTGGTCAAACCCAAGTTGCAACCCTATTTCACGCCTCTACTCACCACCGATCATGCTATTGCTGAAAGCGGCTTGGTCGAGGTCATCGACTGAACAACACCTATGCCCAACGCAACTCATTTCTAGGGACCCATGCCCACCGACTAAACCAAAAAGCCGCTAGGCCCGGCCACCTGCCACCACCCTTCTTCTTTCGCACGAAAACTGACCTGTTCCCCAGCATCGTGCTGCGCCTATCTTGAAAGCCCAGGCTTGGTTCCTGGATGTTTTTGCGTGGCTGGGCAGTTGGTTAGTCGCTTTGGCGTTTTGCTGTTTGGGTTGGTATGATGTGATACAGTTTTCATCAATTTGAGCGATAGAGTGGCGTCCTTTGATATCCTGACAGAGATTGATATCGTTTGAACTGATGAAAATGCACAAAAGAAAGACAGTTGCGGACACGTGATTCTCCCCACGTATGCTACGCATCTACGCATCCATCAAGTTTCGATAGCTGTTCGACTAATCCGATATTCTTTATCCATGCTTCAAGATTATGTAGGAGCCGTCCTATGAAGTCTTTACGACAACTCTGTGAACCTCGCCCAACCGTCTTTGATCCACAAAAGCGCGACACCGTCCTTGATCTGACAGATTTGGTGGAGGAGACCATTGATCCCAACGAGTTCTTCGAGGAGAACTATATCACCGAGGGGATGAAGACCCTGTTGGATCAAACTTTCCGACGGTTGGAGGGAAAGTCGGACCAGGGAGTATTTATGTTGAAGCAGGCCATGGGGGGTGGTAAGACGCATAACCTGCTGGTGCTGGGATTGCTGGCCCGCCATCCCGAATTTCGGGAGCAGATTGTCGGCGGCTTTTACCATCCGGATGCTTCTTTGGGACCGGTCAGAGTCATTGCTTTCAACGGTCGTGAGACTGACGCACCGTATGGTATTTGGGGGACATTGGCTGAACAAATGGAGAGGTCTGATCTGTTTAAGGACCATTATCAGCCGTTGCGGGCGCCGGGTCGCAAGGCCTGGGAAAATCTTTTTGCCGACGAGACGGTTCTGATCCTGTTGGATGAGTTGCCACCCTATTTCCAAAACGCTCGTTCCATCGCCATCGGCGACTCGAACCTGGCCGAGGTCACGGCGACAGCCCTATCCAATCTGCTTATCGCCATTGGCCGCCCGTCCTGCCAACGCGTGGTGCTGATTATGACCGATTTGGCATCTTCCTACGATAGGGGCCGGGAGCAAATCGCCGACGTTTTGCGTGATTTTGAACACGAGACCCATCGTTCAGCTATGACCATCGAACCGGTGCGGCTGAATTCTGATGAGCTCTACCATATTTTGCAGAAGCGCATCTTCAAACAACTGCCCGGTGAAAGCGAAATCGGCGAAGTGGCACAAGGCTATGCCCAAGCGCTGCGCAAAGCCCGGCAGATGGATATCACCAATGAGTCGCCAGAGGAATTTGCGGCGGCTATCATGTCCTCCTACCCCTTCCACCCGGGCATTCGGGACCTGTACGCTCGTTTCAGAGAAAATCCCGGATTTCAGCAGACGCGCGGCCTCATCCGCCTGATGCGCATTGTCACTGCCAGATTGTGGGAAACAGATAAAATCGAACGGAAATATCTCATCGCCACCCACGACCTGGATCTGAACGATCAAGAAACTCGCGCCGAGATAAGCCAGATCAATAGCACTTTGGACAATGCCATCGCCCACGATATCGCTTCGGAGGGAAGTGCGGTGGCTGAAAAATTGGATGCCGATTTGGATGCCACTGACGCCACCGACACCGCCAAGTTGCTGCTGGTATCCTCCCTGGCCAATGTCCACAACGCGGTGCGGGGGCTTTCCATTCCTGAGGTCGTCGCTTATCTGGCCGAGCCAGGCCGGGATGTGTCGCGCTTGAAAAATGATGTACTGGAGCGCTTGGCCACCTCGGCCTGGTATCTGCACAGCACGCGTGATGGCAAGCTCTATTTCCGCAATGTGCAGAACCTGAACGCCAAGCTGGAAACATTGGTCAAGGCTTATGTATCTGAGCAGGCGCTTAAGGAATTGCGAACACGTTTGGAAGAGATTTTCAAACCACAAAAGCGATGGTGTTACCAGCGCTTGCAGATTCTCCCTGCCATTGATGAAATCGAACTGGAACAGGATAAGGTGGCCCTTGTGATTTCAGAGCCGGACGTGGTAGGTGGCCTGAAACAGGCATTACGTGATTTTTATGAGGACACGACCTGGAAAAATCGCATTGGTATTCTCACGGGTACGCGCAACACCTATGAGCAACTGTTGGATGTGGGAAAACGCCTGCGGGCCATCCAGCAGATTTTGGAAGAACTAAACGCCGATGGAACACTTGACAATGATCCCCAGATCGTGCAGGCAAATGAACTGGCCGATCGTATCCGTCAGACCTTTCATTCCGCAGTTCGAGAGACTTTCACTACCCTTTGGTATCCCACGGCACATGGATTAATGTCTGTGGATTTCTTCATGAAATTCGACGGCAATCGTTATAATGGCGAACAACAGATCATCGATGTTTTGCGAGACAAGAGAAAGTTCACGGATGAGATCTCCGGCGAGGTCCTTCTCAAAAAGGTTGACAGACGTCTTTTCACGCAACAAGTGATGACTTGGAGCGAGATCAAACGCCGTGCCGCTACCAATTCCGCCTGGCAATGGCACATGCCTGATGCGCTTGATCATCTCAAAACGGACACCATCTTCAAGGATGTCTGGCGGGAAGAGGGCGGCTACGTGGATAAAGGCCCCTTCCCCCAACCCGAGACCAGTGTGACGGTTCAGGATTTGCAAGGCAATGATGAAACCGGCGAAGCGATGCTGCGCGTCACGCCAGTGCATGGTGACGCGGTCTATTGGGATGTGGGTGGCGAAGCCACCACAGCTTCGGCTCGGCTGGAGGGCAAAGAATTCTCTACACGTGAATTGCGCGTCTCATTCCTGGGCGTGGACTCCACCGCAGTTCATGAAACCGGCGATCCGGTGATTTGGGAGAACCGTATTACGCTGAAATACCGGACATTCCAGAAGGGTGAAGATAAGTACATGGAATTGCGCGCAGCGCCTCCCGCCGCCATTCATTACACGACCGATGGCACGAACCCCAAACTAGCGGGGGCTGTCTATGAGGATCCCTTCATCATCCCCCGGGCCGCACCCCTGGTGTTGGCTTATGCTGAACGCGATGGCATCCAATCAGAAGTACTGACGGTATCCATTGATTGGGAGCAGGACGAGGCCGTGAAGATCGACCCTGTGTTGCCAGCGATTCTGAAACGCAAACAGAGCACCAGCAGCACCCAGGAAACTTACACTTGGTTGGAGCAACTGGAAAAATATGAGGCCAAGGTCGCAGGTCTGGTGCTCATCATCGGCGGAGAGGCTCGCGTCCGTGATTGGTTGGAACTCTCCGCTTCTGAGGACAAGCACATCGCTCCCGCGAGCATTCGAGAGACTCTTGTGGTGCTGCGACGCATCCAAGCTGAAGGACAGGTGAAACTCAATGTGTCGGCCCTGCACTTCCCCACCGGCCAACACCTGCTGGATTGGGTGGAGGATGTGCGCACCGAATTGCAACCCGATGAGGTGAAGCAATAAAATGAGCGCCCGCAGCACCGCCAAACCCCTTTCCCTGCTGTCGCGCTCCTTCGGATTTGATCCTGCCGAGAGCCAGTATCATTTTCTCGTGAGCATCCCCCGCGGGGCATCGAAGAATGTCGAGATCAGTGAACATTTTTCCTGGAACGAGAAGATGGGATCCAGTCCGGTGACCACAGGCGCAAACCGGGACGGCCAAATTCGTGTGCTAATAGTCCGCCCCAAATGGGATGCCATCGCCGATGTGGTGCGGGTGGATTTCAACCGCCGCCTGAAACGCATGGGCTTGCACACTGGCGTCTGGCGCACAGGCTACAACCTGGTGCGCCGGGAGTTGGGCAAGGAGCTGGTGCTGCTGGCCTGGGCCATCGAGGATGCGGACCCCGGCCTGATTCCCACCGCCATCGCCAACTGGAAGGGGCTCTACCCCGAAGAACGCTGGTGGCTCTACACGCAGACAGCGGCCGCGACGGGCCACGGCATCAGCGACCGGGGTAGGGGATGGCGTAAGGCGGTGCGCTACGCACTGACCGAGAACCCCGTGACGACTCGCAGCGACCAACCCCTGGCACCCGAATATTTCCGCCGGGCACTCGACAGCAGCCAACCAACTCTGCTGGAAACGCCGACAGCCTATGATGACTCCAACGACACCATTCTTGAGGAAGATGTATGACAGAACCAACGCAATCCCTGGTCAACAGGAATAACGAGACCGCGGCCATGGACCTGACCAACGCCTCCACCTTTATCGAATCCCAATTCCCCGTGGCCAAGGTCTCGGCCGAAGCGTACAAGGAACGAAAAGCTGGCGCCAGCCAAACGTTGACCGGGCTGGGCAAATGGTGGGGCCGCAAGCCCCTGGTGCTGGTGCGGGCCATCCTGCTGGGCCTATTGTTGCCCGCCACCGGTGATCCACAAAAAGACCGGGACGTTTTTTTGAAGCTGATGACCATGGATAATGAGGGGCTGTTGCGTCGGAAATCGAAAAGCATCCCACAAAAACAGTTGATCGAAGATTTGCTGAAAATGCCTCCTTCCACACGGGACAGGTTTCTGGAACAGGTTAGTGATGTATGGGAACTCAAGCGGTTAAGCCGGGAGGAAAGACGGGCTCTGCAGAAGCTAGTGTTCCAACGCATGCCCTATTCCAATAAACTCCGTTTTTGTGCCCGCCCTGAACAGATTGACGGCCCCTCACCTGGAGCATGGGAGGCCATCAATGCCCATCTGGACACAGACGCCCACGGCCTGGCAGAGTTGGTGGCGGAATTAGGCCAACGCCGTTTTGACCACCGCCCCAGGGTGGGGGATGCATTTTGCGGCGGTGGTTCGGTACCCTTTGAAGCTGCTCGCCTGGACTGTGATGCTTACGGATCCGACCTGAATCCTGTGGCGACCCTGCTGACCTGGGCGGCCCTGAACATTATTGGTGGTGGTGAGGAGGTGGCCCAACAGGTACAGAAAGCCCAGGAAGCTATTTTTGAGGCGGTGGATGAACAGATCACTACGTGGCACATTGAGCATAATGACCGCGACTGGCGAGCCGATGCCTTCTTTTATTGTACCGAGTCTACCTGCCCCGAATGTGGTTGGCTAATTCCATTGATTCCCAACTGGGTGATTGCCGAAAAATACAACGTCGTAGCCGAACGCGTTCCCGATCCCTCGCATCGATGCTTTTTCATCGAAGTGAACGAGAATGTCTCTAGCGGGCGGATGGTGCAGGCGAAGAAGGCGGGGACCGTGGTGAACAGCCGGTTAAACTGTCCCCATTGTGGCGTTTCTACCCCCATGGCTGTGGTGCGTCGCCATTTGCGCATGTGGCAGAGCGACGATATCGTACCACGATCCGACGACATCTTTCAGGAACGACTCTATGCCATCCGTTGGGTTGAAACCTATTTTGAACGCGCAGTAGGGCGGCGAAGAATTGAACTGAGCCAGGAAGAAGCGGAGGCCCTTCCCGATTTTCATCAGTTGTTGGCTTCCCGCGAACTAAAACAAAAAAAACGTCGCCATTATAGCGCTCCCAACGCACTGGATCATGCTCGAGAACACCAAGTATTGGCCCTGCTGCAGGAACGTTTTCACGATTGGCAGGAAAAGGGCTACATTCCCAGTCGCCGCATCGAGTCTGGCGCAAAAACTGATGAACCCATCCGTACACGCGGTTGGACTTACTGGCATCACCTCTTTACCCCACGACAGTTGTTAGTGCATGGATTGTTTCTTTCAACTGCCTGGTCATTATCTAGTACAACATTACTAGATGCTATTTGGTGTCTTGCGGTTGCGAGGTGCACTGACTGGAATAGTAAACTGAACCGGGTAGATCCTCATCGGAATAACGCCAAGAATATTGGAGAAGTGTTCATTAATCAAGCGCTAAACACACTCTATAATTTTGCAGGAGCTGGATTTCTGCAACTACGCGCCTCAGCAACTTTGCGATTTACCCCATATCAGACAAGTCTGAATAACACAAAGAAAGTTTTACCCATTGACGCACGTGACATTGATGAGATTTGTGATTATTGGATAACCGATCCACCCTATGCCGATGCTGTCAACTATCACGAATTGAGTGAATTCTTTCTGGCCTGGTACGAAAGACATCTTTCCCGGCTCTTTCCCGGCTGGTACACCGATACCAAGCGGGCGCTAGCTATAAGAGGCAACGATCCCATCACCTTTCGCCAGAGCATGGTGGCAGCCTACCGTAATCTTTCCGAGCACATGCCCGATGACGGCATGCAGGTGGTCATGTTCACCCACCAGGATGCAGCCGTATGGGCGGACCTGACCATGGTCCTGTGGGCCGCAGGGCTGCGGGTCACCGCCGCCTGGACTATCGCCACCGAAACCGACTCGGCGCAGAAACAGGGCAACTATGTGCAGGGAACCGTTATTCTGGTGTGCCGCAAATGCAGCGAGGAAGAGCCACTTTTTTTGGACGAAATCGTTCCCCTGGTGGAATTGGAGGTGCGCCGCCAATTGGACGCCATGGTGGCTCTGGACGACGCCAGCGATCCTAACTTCGGTGATGCCGATTATCAGTTGGCGGCCTATGCCGCGGCCCTGCGGGTGCTCACCGCCCAACCCATCGAGGAGATCAACCCCGAACGGGAGATCCTGCGGCCTCGGGCCAAAGGCGAGCCTAACGAAATCGAAAAGCTCATCAAAGACGCCGTAAAAATCGCCTGCGACCATCTCATCCCTCGCGGCATCGAATCCTATGTGTGGAAGACCATGTCCCCCATGGAGCGCTTCTACCTCAAGGGGTTGGAAGTCGAATCGCACGGCGAATACCGCAACGGCGTCTATCAGGAACTGGCGCGTGGCTTTGGCGCCACCGCTTATGCCGAACTGTTGGCCGACACCGGCGCCAATGAGACCCGCCTGAAGACAGCTACCGAATTCGAGCGGCGTATGCTCAGTCGTGGCGATTTCGGCGGCACGCTGATGCGGCAGGCGCTCTTTGCCGTTTACGTGGCCATCAAAGAAGAGAATTCTCGCGTCGGATTGAACTATCTCAGAACCGAACTGCCGGATTATTGGAGAATGAGAGAAAAAATCATTCTGCTTCTGGAGTATTTGGCTATGTTGCGCCGGGTGAGCAACATGCCCCGCTGGGTCCAGGATGCCGAAATGGCGGAAATCCTGGCCACGCTCGTTCGCAACGATCATATCTAAAAGCCGTAACCGGCCATGGGAACCGTCCACCGTTTTTCATCCCGCCGTCATCGCCTGGACAAATCTTTTCTGTCCCAGCGCTTGCGAAACGCGCGCTCATACGATCGCATCGCCGGCTATTTTCGCTCTTCTCTGTTGGAAATAGCCGGCGAGGAACTGGAATCAGTCACTGGGCCTATCCGCATGGTCTGCAATTCCGACCTGAACCTGACCGATGTGCAGACCGCGCGTGCAGCCAAGCTAGCCATGCGCCAGGAATGGACCCGTGCTCTGCCCGAACACCTGGTGGAGCCGCCCAGGGAAGGACCTGCCCGCAAGCGCTACACGCGTCTCTACCAGTTCCTCAGCAGCGGCAAATTGCAGGTCAAAGTTCTGCCCAATCGCGCCTTCGGCCTGATTCATGGCAAGGCGGGCGTTATCACCCTGGCTGATGGCTCACAAACCGCTTTTCTTGGCAGCGCCAACGAAACCCGAGAAGCCTGGCAGATGAATTATGAGCTTCTGTGGGAAGACACATCGCCCGAGGGCGTGGCCTGGGTGCAGGAGGAATTTGACGCCTTGTGGACGTCGCATCACGCGGTGGAACTGGCCGAGGTGATCATCGAAGACGTAGGGCGTATTGCCCGGCGCAAGGTCATCTATACCATTCCCGAATGGACGGGCGAGGAGTTACACGAAAATCCCCCCGAACCCGCTCCCGCTATGATCGAGACGCCGGTTTATCGGCGAGAGAATGGCCTGTGGGCGCATCAGAAGTATTTTGTGAAACTGGCTTTCGATGCTCATAACGGCCCCATGAAAAAGGCCCGTTTCGTTCTCGCCGACCAGGTGGGCCTGGGCAAAACCCTGCAATTGGCCATGACGGCTATGCTCATCGCCCTCACCGGTGATAAGCCCATCCTCATCATTGCCCCCAAAACCTTGTTGTGGCAATGGCAGGGTGAGATGCGCGACCTGCTGGATATGCCCTCGGCGGTATGGGACGGACGACAATGGGTGGATGAAGTCGATATCGCCTACCCCAACAATGGCGTGGACGCTATCCGCAAATGTCCCCGACGGGTGGGGATTGTCTCATCGGGCCTCATCACGCGCCGGTCCGAAGCCAGTGAGCAGCTTATGCGCATCACGTATGATTGCGTCATTTTGGACGAAGCGCATCGGGCCAGACGCAAGAAAGTGGATCGTAATAATCCATATCAGCCGGTGGCTCCCAATAACCTGTTAAAATTCATGCAGGAGATTGCGCCTCGCACCCGCAGTCTGTTTCTGGCGACAGCCACACCAGCACAGCTTCATCCCATCGAAGCCTGGGACCTGCTGGAAGTGCTCGGGCGCGGCGATGAGTCTGTATTGGGGAATATGTATAGTCGATGGCGACAACCTGAACGCGCATTGCCCTTGGTTATGGGACAAGCGTCACTCCCCACAGATATTGGCGCCCAATGGGAATGGATGCGTAATTCACTGCCACCCAAAGAAGAGGGAATAGATTTTGAACTATTGCGACGGAGTTTGAATGTTGATGACTCTGTGGCTGTTGTCCCTGGCGATGCCTTGTCAGAATTGAACCCTCGGGATCAAAGCCGTATCAAGCGGATGTTTCCCAGCTTTGTCCAAGATGATAACCCCTTTATTCATCGTATCATTCGCCGCTCTCGCGAGTATCTTGAAAAACAAATCGATCTCGAGACCGGCGAGCCCATGCTGCATCCCATCGGCGTCGAGCTATTTGGAGAAAACCAACGGGAGGCTATTCCCCTGCCACCCTACCTGGAAGAAGCCTATCAGCTTGCTGAAGCATTTACCGAGGAACTCGGTGAGCGCATGAGAGGAGCAGGCTTTTTGAAGACGCTTTTGCTGCGTCGAGTGGGCAGCACCATCTATGCTGGGCGCAAGACCGCTGAGAAAATGCTTTCCGAATGGGAGGAACTGGCCGAGGATTGGGAGGAAGATGCAGACATCTCCCAACTCCAATCCCTATCCCGCACCCTCACGACATTGGAGAAAGGACATCTGGAACATTTCCTCGCCGCCCTGGAAGCTAACCAGGAACGTGATCCCAAATATACTAATGTCAAAGAATATCTTTTCGAGAAGCCTTGGCGGGATGGCGATAACCCCCGAATCGGATGGCTGGAACGGGGCGTGATCATTTTCAGCCAGTATCGAGATTCCATCCAGTGGCTGGCGGAACAATTGACGAAAGATCTTCCGGAGGAACCGATCGCACTTTATTCTGGCCCACAGACATCGGGCCTGATGCTTAACGGCGAATGGACGCCGCGCAGTCGTGAGGACTTGAAGCAACTGGTGGCAGCGGGCGAAATCCGGTTGATGTTGGGCACAGATGCCGCCAGCGAAGGCCTCAATCTCCAGCGCCTTGGCTCTCTGATCAATCTCGACCTTCCCTGGAATCCCACCCGCCTGGAGCAGCGCAAAGGCCGCATCCAGCGCATCGGCCAAATTTGCGACAAAATCTTTGTCTATAACATGCGTTACCGTGGATCTGTTGAAGACCGTGTGCATGAATTGCTTTCTGAGCGCTTCAATGACATCTACCAGCTCTTCGGCCAGTTGCCCGATGTTTTGGAAGATGTCTGGGTCGATGTAGCTCTGGGCGAACAGGAGCAGGCCAAGAAAGTCATTGATGCCGTACCCAAACAACATCCCTTCGAATTGCGATACGTCGTGGTCGAGTCCATTGATTGGGAATCCTGCGCCGATGTATTATTCAACGAAGCTAAACTGGAGTGCCTACGTAAGGGTTGGTAATGCCTTGTTTGTGGGTGCGAGGAATCACGATGCGGATCAAAACCATCAAAATATCTGGATTTAAGCCTATACCTTTTTCGGCAAACTATACGCCACCAATATCTTCCTCTGGCCCAGCAAAGATCATATGGGAGACAAGTGCTTTTCAGTTCCCACTGGCGACGGAAAACCCGATGATGAATGCCATTATCGGGCCTAACAGTAGCGGCAAATCTAGCATTCTTCATGCATTGGATATATTTTTTAGCAGTAAGACAAAGCTGCCACAAGAGCTTTACAACAATAAAGCAATCGATAGGCCTGTCATCGTAGAGCTCACTTTTGTAGGGAAAATCAAAGATACAACTAATCCGACTTGGTTTGATGATCAAATAGAAGAACTGACCATTGCACAGGTGTGGAAGTGGGAATCGTCACGAGTTATCTACATCAAGCAGTCCACTGGCATGTATAACAAGGCAGGAACTAATGACAAGAATCAGCTTGATGAATTGCTTCCAAAATACCGTCTTCTTGCAGCCGATAGCAAATTAGCGGACGGGGCAAATCCCGAAAAGAATGATCTCATTTCCGATCTGATTCAGGCAATTTTGGAAGGACAGGGAGCTAATAACAAATATTCGATCATCTACAAGCTTCAACGAGCCGTCAGGGAAATGCAAAATTTGGTTGATCGAGAAAATGCGCCTAATAGAAGCGCATGGCGAGAGATCGAAGAGCTAGAACAGGCTCTTTCGGTTGGATTGGGCCCCATCACACCAGGGAACCCAAGCATTCGCTTACAAATGGAGGCCACCATTCCTGATCTGTCTCAGGTTTTCATGAAGGGCAAGATTCAAATTGAAGATGGTGTGGAATTGAACTTTTCTCAACATGGCCTGGGGTTGCAAAGATCGTTTGTTGCATCAGCGTTGCATGCCTGGTGTGAAATCATTGGGAGACAAGAGGATGGTCAAGATTACTTGTTTGCGATCGAAGAACCGGAACTCTATCTCCACCCCCATGCAGCCCGTGTTTTTATCAAGACTTTCGAGGAAATCGCTCAACAGGATCAGATTATCTTTACGACTCATTCCAGCGAATTTGTCAATCAGGTACCACTTGACAATGTCATTAGCATTCGGCGGCAAAGAAACCATCGTCATATCGTCCAGCCAAATCTAGATTCACTCCTGCCCAAAGAAAAAACAAAAGTTCAGCGGTATCTGAGAGAACACCGCAGCGACATGCTCTTTGCTCGATCGGTGTTACTCGTGGAGGGAGCCTCTGAACAATTCGCCATCCCCGCTTTTGCCCAGAAGTTAGGATCTGATCTTGACAAAGTGGGAGTCTCTATCGTTTTTGTAAATGGGAAAAATAACTTCCAAACTTATAATCAGATTCTAAGTGCTTTTGGTATCCAACACGTCATACTTGCGGATGGCGACGGCAATGCAGCAAGCACGAAGACCGAATATGAAGCGTGGGGCGTTGATGGCATATTTGTTCTCGACGAAGATTTTGAATATGCAGTTGTCGCTGCGATCGGGGATAAGAATAGGTTTCTTGAAATTTACAATGAATGTCGCAATCACCAGGGAAAAGCCCCACAAACACTGGATGACCTCCATATCGATGTGACTGCTGCGAGTCTGAAAGGCAGTTGGTGGCGAGCACTGAAGGACAAAATGTATGCTGATATCTTTACCACCTATCGAAGTGAGTACGACTCCGAAAAGAAAGATATTCAGGATCTGTTGAAACAGATAGCGGACAGCGTGATCAAGCATGACCATCTGCTTCCATCTGCAGTGAAGAAGAGATGGGCTACGCTCCTCAAGAAAGAAGGCAAGCCCTTAGCGGGACGCGTGTTGGGTGAGATGTTGACCAAGGAAGAAATAGAAGGCATGTCCACGATTGTAGATGCAATTGACAAAGCTGTCGATCTTGCTTCTTGAACTGTGATCGCCCCACCACCTTGCCCCAAATCCGTCAATATCCCCCAGCCCAACCCATCTTCCACCCCCCTCCCTCCCGCCCAGACGCGCCCACTCAGGTCTGGGCTTTTGCTTTTTAGGAAATACCAGACCGCGTGTGACACAAGACAATTACATCACCTCCATCCCTTCTTACCTACGACTTGCGACACGCCTCATGCGACCAATAACCTCTAATCTTGCGGCGGATGCCAACCTGCTGCAATCCAGGCGCGGCGGGATCGCACGACATAAGGATTGTTCATCACCGTCTACTGCAAGATGCCGGGATCGGAAAGATCATGGCCGTGTGCATTGAGCAATAAAACCGCCTGCGCACGACGAACCATGGCTCGATTATAGGCATCTAGCAAGGCATCCCGGTTGGCCCCTTCTTCCTCAGTGAGAGAACGCTGTTTGACCAAATGGTTTAACCCAGCCAATTTCTCCTGTTCAGCTTCCGTTAACGTACTCCGCGCCAGCATCCACAACACATCATCAGACAA
Organism: Chloroflexota bacterium; assembly: GCA_003353825.1. The sequence continues at coordinate 2,713 of PIVW01000004.1, read as the reverse complement.
ATTGGAAAAAGCGGCGAGTTCAGCCTCAACCTCATCCGGGAGCGATGGCAATGCGGGCCACCCTTGTAAGACCAGCTCGCGCACTACTGCAGAGATAGAGCGTTGTTGCTGACGTGCAGTTGTTTCTATTTCACGTACCAGCGAGTCTGGCAGGTTCACTGTCACCGAGATTGTTGTGGTTTGGGTCATCTTTCTCACCTCACGATGCATGGTCTGAGCATCATAACATTGTCTGGTCAGGGTAAACAAGTAAGCATTATCAAGGGCAGTGTATCAGTTTTTCGGCAGGCGCCCAAAAGGAGAACTGAAGGCCCAGTTTCACCACTAGTCTGGCCTGATACTCCATAAATTGTCAGAGTTCCCCCCGAAATTGTGAAATGCATCCTACTATAGCAGCGTTCAATTAGCCGGTCGTAGGGTCGCTCGAGATTCTGAACCGCATTTGCAACCAAGCGAGTGCGGTTCAGAATCGCAGTAGTTCAACGCCGCCGTTTGAGGTGCAATCGTATCATCTCAATAATTTGGGGCAGGGACACAGCATCGTACCTACCCAGCGGACGACCGCAAAGGTGCGCCGCAACTTATCGAGAAGACACCCTTCTCCTGTCAACTGATAAAAATCAGAAAATCATTTTTGGACGCTCACTTACAGTAAAAGTAGCGTCACTTCCCCCACCCTAACATGTAAATGGCGTCTGTTGACCGATCACCCATTCAAGGAGACTGAAATGCAATTTGGTTATCAAAACCCCTCATTCAACTGGCCTAGTGGCGAGTACGAAATCTGGGAAGAAACCAAGAAGACGGCCCTCTGGGCTGAGAAAAGTGGCTTCGATTCATTCTGGCTGATGGATCATTTTATGCAGTTGCCTGGGATAGGACCTGAAGATGAACCATTTCTGGAAGGATGGACTGGCCTGGCTGCATTGGCAGTCGTTACAAGTAAAATCCGGCTGGGCACCCTGGTGACGGGCGCCCCTTATCGTAACCCCGCCTTGCTGGCCAAAATGGCCGCTTCCATCGATGTCATCAGCCAGGGCCGGCTTTATTTTGGCTACGGTGCGGGTTGGTTCCAAACCGAGTTTGAGCAGTATGGTTATGAGTTCGTCGAGCCCCCCTATAAGCGTATCAAGGCCATGCATGAAGCGCTCATCATCATTATCAAGATGTGGACAGAGAGGCGCGCTTCCTTTGAAGGTGAGTACTACAGCATTCGCGAAGCGATCCTGGAGCCCAAACCGCTGCAAAAACCACGCCCTCCTATCCTGATCGGCGGCGGTGGCGAAAAGTACACACTGCGCTATTTAGCCGAGTTGGGTGACGCCTGCAATCTCTTCGGCGATTTTGATGAGGTGCGACATAAGTTGGACGTTTTGAAGGGCCACTGTCGGGAACTGGAGCGAGATTATGGCGATATCTCTAAAACAAAATACTCGGCTTACTTTATCCGGGAAACGGCCGCCGAAATCGAAGCGATGCCATGGACGGCTGAATTCAACCAGAGCGGTATCGGTTTGGCAGGTAGTGTGGAGCAGGTAATCGAGCAGATCGGCCAGTGGGGAGATGTGGGCATCGACACCATGATGGTTAGCGCACCTCAAAATGATGAGGAAAGCAAACAGTTTTTGGCAGAGAGGGTGCTCCCCGCTTGCGGCGTAGCATAGCACTTAGTACCCAGACAATCGGGTTTTTGTACAATAGGCAAGAAAGTTGGACAGGATTTCCAGGATAAACAAGATTATATCTTTGAAAGCCCTCTATCTTTTGATAACCCTGTCTATTCTTTGATTGGTCCTGGCTCGTCCAGGTTAGGAGAAACACATGAATGCCGCACTTTGGATTGTGTAAATCTTGAAGGGCGACTTTTATCTTTCATGGCTTGACGATGATTTTTCCGCCGGAGAAAATGCGCGAAGAGTTTGCACTAATGCCATTTTCAAGCAACGCCAAGAAGCTGATTGGTGTCTTGGTGGTATTGGCGGGATCGCGCTGATACTGCCCGGGGGGACGCAAACCATGCCGTGGTTGACGCCACTGGCGGAGATTGGCCTTGCCATCATTTTGATTGGCGCCATGATTTTTCATTTACAAGCAATGAATATCCGCACGATGTTATCCTGATCCGCCGGCCTGATTTACTGGCCCGGCCTGCGGGGCGGCATCGAGTTGTTGCCAAGTTACCCCACCCACATTTGACACGGAGTTACTCTCTCCATCTACAGACGCCACGCATTTGGCGTAGCCTATTTGCGCCGCTTGCGCCGCGCTGATCTCGCTGAACGCAAGATGATTTCTGCGCCAGAGGTGCAAACTGCGCTCACAACCCATCAAGACATTGCTGCGCGAATATGGCTCCTTAACCACGCCAGAATAATCTGAGATCACATCTCGATCTGTAACAGGTGTGCAAGCTGAGATGGAAACGATAACCGCTAGTGGAGAGGTTACCCTATTGCCGGTGCACAGCGGTGAGTTTTGATCTAGACGTTAGAGTGATAACGGCCGTTGCGTATTCAATAAACGCAATACCGCAAAAGTTACTACGAGGAATCAATTATGGGCAGAGCAAACCAGCGTAGCACTAGCTGATTGAGCTGTGCCCGAGAGCGTTCTGCAGAACGGGCGTGAAGCCTGAAGCGGTCACGGTGTTGGCGAATACGTAGCCGTTCTTGCGAGAATTCATAAGGGTCAACGTGCGCCAAAGCCATAACTG